>MVQQ01000205.1 GCA_002067555.1 Syntrophorhabdus sp. PtaB.Bin184 | reverse complement strand
TCGGCCTGTGGGATCGCCATTGCCTCCCATGCCGGAGCGGGAGTGATGCGCGAAAAACCGGAGCTTTTCGGGCGCATGCTCATCATGATAGCCTTGCCGGGCACGCAGGGATTCTACGGCTTTATCGCCGCCATCCTCATCATGACCCAGACGGGACTCATCGGAGGGGGAAACCTCAAGATATCCCTTGGGACGGGCCTCGCGCTCTTCTTCATCGGCCTCGGTGACGGGATCGCCCAGCTTGTCTCCGCCATAAAGCAGGGAGAGGCCTCGGCCGCCGGGATCGCGCTCATCGCGAGACGGCCGGAATCGGCGGGACGGGCGATCCTCTTTCCCGCCTTTGTCGAGACCTACGCCGTCGTGGCCCTCCTTGCGACGATCCTCTTCATAATCTTCCTCACGCAACCCTCTGTGCTGCAGCTCTTGCCACAGTAGACGGATAAAGGAGCCGTGCGGGGCCATGAGTCTTGACAAGATCAAAGAAGCGGTGTTGAAGGCATCGAGGACAGAGGCGGAACGCATCAATGCCGCCGCCGCGAGACAGGCGAAAGAGAAGCTGGATATCCAGAAGGAGAACCTGCGTCGGGAATTCGAGTACCAGTATGAGGCCCGTTCCCGTCTCATCGAGGAAGAGTACGCCCGGAAATTGGCCCACTTCCAGGGAACTGCCGGGAAAGAGTACCTCGAAGCGAGAAACGCCTCCCTGCGGGCCATCTTCGACAGGGCCCGCGAGACGGTTCTCGCCTGGCCCGCCGATGAGTATGGACGGGTGATGAAGCGTTTCCTGGAAAAGATCACCCAGGGCCGGCAAGGACGGATACGGATCCACCCCGACGACAGGGAGATATTCTCGACGCTCCTTGCAGGCATCGCCGCCGGGGGCGGCGAGGGACAAGCGGTGGAGATCGACGAAGGTTCTCTCCCGGAAAGGGGCGGCTTTGTCTTCATAACCGACGATTTCGAGGTGGATGCAACAATAGGGACGATATTACAGGACATAGAGCGATCGCTTCTGCCCGAGATCGCTGAGGACCTTGCACGCGAATGAGACTGTCTGCCGGCTACATGATACCTTTCATCAAGAACCGTCCCGATTGGGGTTTCGTCTGCGGCAGGATAAGCGCTCTTGAAGGAAAGCTTCTGCCCCGGGAGTTCTTCACCCTCATCATAGAGATGCATCACACGGAGGACGTATACCAGCATCTTCAGGGGACTCTAATCGAGGACTACCTCGACCCCGGCGTTCCCTGGGAAGATTTCAGCGCCATCGCCGACGAATGCTTCTACGATCTTGCCACATCGATCAGGGCCGAGTGTCCTTCGCCCGTTCCCGTCGATCTCTTTCTCATACGAAACGATTATCTCAACATAAAGAGCGCTCTTTCGGGCATAGACAGCCGCTTCCTGCCGGGCACGATCAGGGAACAGGTGGTAGGCGCCGCTCTCGACGGAGAGTATGCCGATCTGCCCGCCCCGTTCAGGGACCGCGTGACCGGAGCGGGGATAGACCTCGGTGAGCTCGATGAATCCATGTCCGACATGTTCGTCGATGGGGCGTACCTTCGCCACCTGCTCATGCTGGCCGACGACATCGACAGTCCCCTCATCCGCGCCTGCGTTCAGGAACGCGTCCTGGGGCATGCCGTTTCCTCCCTGTGGCGCGTGCAGAGACAGGGGCGCGACCTGAAACAGGTCGTCGATCTCTTCCTGCCCGTGGGGGAGGAGAACCCCCTCATCATGGATCTGGCGGGCGCGCCGGACGTAGCCATGTGGCCAGAGCTCGTGGGAGGGGAGATCGGGGACCAACTGGCACGGGCGCTCCAGATGCCCTACGACGACCAGGTCTCCACGTTCGAGCTCAAGGTGACGAATTTCGTCCTTCACCTGTCCGCCTTCGCGCGCCTTGAAACGTCGGGACCCGAACGGGTCTTCTCCTTCCTCATGGCGCTCGAGGCGGAGATGCAAAACCTCAAGCTCGTCGTCACGGGAAAGATCAACAGGATAAACGAGGACATCCTGGGCCAGCGTTTGAGGTATGTCTATGGCTAAAGCCTGCATAGTCGGTGAGAAACACCTGATCCTGGGATTCAAGGGCATCGGGTTCGAGATTGTGGCCATATCGGACCCGCACGATCTCGCCGAGGAGCTCTTCATGCTTTCACGCAGGAGCGACATAGGGCTCATTCTCGTCACCGAGAGCATCGCGGCGGAGGCACCGGGGGTGGTCGAGGAATTCCGTTCCCGGAGCGACGTCATCCTCGCGGTGGTCCCTATGTACGAGGACAGCCCGAGGACGGGATACAACGAGATGAGAAAGGCCATCGAACGCTCCATGGGCATAGACCTTTTCAAAAAGGAAGAAGATGAGACAAGCGAACAGGAATGAGGGATGACAGGATGGATGGAATGAAGGGAGAGGTGATAAAGGTCTCGGGACCGCTGGTCGTTGCCAGGGGCCTTTCGGGTGCGCGTATGTTCGAGATGGTCCGCGTCGGGGAACTGGGTCTTTTCGGCGAGATCATCGAGATCAAGGGTGAGGAGTACTCGATACAGACATACGAGGAGACGGAGGGAATAGGTCCCGGTCAACCCGTTGTACGCACCGGCGAACCGCTCAGCGTCGAGCTGGGGCCCGGCCTCATCCGTTCCATCTATGACGGCATTCAGAGACCTCTCGATGTCCTGGCGCAGGATTTCGGAGAATACATCGTGAGGGGAACCCAGCGCCCGGCCCTCGACAGGTCGAAGAAATGGGACTTCGTACCGCTCGCCCGCGTCGGCGATGTCGTGAAGGGGGGCGACATCCTGGGAACCGTTGAGGAGAGCGCCCTTGTCAGCCACAAGATCATGGTCCCGCCGGGCAAGTCGGGGACCGTGGGGAAGATAGGTCCCGTGACGGGGAACGTGGACACGGAGGTCGCCGTAATCCAGAGCCCCGAGGGCCCCTTCGGCGTGACGATGGTCCAGAGATGGCCTGTCCGCGACCCGCGCCCGACAAAGCGGAAGGTGCCTCCAACTCAGACCATGACGACGGGGCAGCGCATCATAGACATGTTCTTCCCCATAACGAAGGGCGGCACCGCGTGCGTCCCGGGGCCTTTCGGAAGCGGC
>MVQQ01000204.1 GCA_002067555.1 Syntrophorhabdus sp. PtaB.Bin184 | reverse complement strand
ACGGGACACAGGGCGGACTATGTCCCGGGATGGGACTGCCACGGCCTGCCCATAGAACACCAGGTGGAGAAGAACGTCAAGCAGAAGAAGCTCGAGCTCTCGAAACTGGACACCCGAAAGGAATGCCGGGCGTACGCGCGGCAGTTCATAGACATTCAGCGGGATGAGTTCAAGCGCCTCGGCGGCATCGGCGACTGGGAACATCCCTATGTCACCATGGATTTCGAATACCAGGCGACGATCATCGAAGAGGCGGCAAAGTTCTTCCTTCGCGGCGAGGTCTACCGGAAGAAAAAACCTGTCTACTGGTGCCTGAACTGTGAGACGGCCCTCGCCGAGGCGGAGATCGAATACGACACCAAGAGGTCCAGTTCCATATATGTCAAGTTTCCGTACGCCGGCGATAGAGAACCGGTCTTCGCCGGATATCCCGACAAACCCGTCCATATGCTGATCTGGACGACCACGCCCTGGACGCTTCCCGCTAACCTCGCCATCGCCATCCATCCCGATTTCACCTACGTTACGGTGGAGACGGAGAAAGAGATCCTTATCCTCCTCAAGGACCTTCTCGAAGACGTCATGCGGCGCGCGGGGATAACGGAATACCGGGTCATCGGGGAGATAAGTCCTGAAACGCTCCGGGGGCTCACGTTCAAGCACCCCTTTATCGACAGGCAATCCATCATTATCTTCGCGGACTATGTCGCAGCCGACACGGGGACGGGCGCGGTCCACACGGCTCCGGGTCACGGCGAGGAGGACTACGAGACGGGTCTCGAGTACGGCCTCGACATCTACTCCCCTGTCAACGAAAAGGGGGTCTTTATAGACGAGGTGGAGTTCTTCAGGGGCATGAACGTCTGGGAGGCCAATCCGAAGGTCATTGAAAAACTTGAGGAGTTGGGACTCCTCCTTCACACGGAAGAGATCGAGCACTCTTATCCCCATTGCTGGCGCTGCAAGAAACCCGTCATATTCCGGGCGACAGAGCAGTGGTTCGTATCCATGGACAGCCAAGGCTTGAGACAAAAGGGGCTGGCCGAGATCGACAGGACACAGTGGATCCCCTCCTGGGGCCGCGACAGGATCTACAACATGCTGTCCGTCCGCCCCGATTGGTGCATCTCCCGCCAGCGCACCTGGGGCATCCCGATCACCATCTTCTACTGTGAACGATGCCGCGAGCCCTTCTGGAGCGAAGAGTCTTTCAGGCGTGTCGTCGAGGCCGTCCGGCAATCGGGGGCGGACGTCTGGTTCGAAAAGGATGCCGCACATTTCCTGCCCGAGGGCACAAAGTGCGGCCGCTGCGGCAACACCACCTTTTCGCAGGAACAGGACATTCTCGACGTCTGGTTCGATTCGGGCGTGAGCTGGGCCGCCGTTTGCAGAAAGAGACCGGAGCTGAAATACCCTGCCGATCTCTACCTCGAGGGGAGCGACCAGCACCGCGGCTGGTTCCACAGTTCCCTCCTGACTTCAGTGGGCAATGAGGGCCAGGCCCCGTACAAGGCTGTTCTGACCCACGGGTTCGTCGTGGACGGCACGGGAAGGAAGATGTCCAAGTCCCTGGGCAATGTCATCGCCCCCAATGAGGTCATCGAGAAGTTCGGCGCCGAGATACTGCGCCTCTGGGTCACCTACGAGGATTACCGTGACGATATCAAGATATCGAAAGACATCATCAACCGCCTTGTGGAGACGTACCGCCGGATCCGCAACACCTTGAGGTTCCTCCACGCGAACATCAACGAGGACTTCGAACCGGGCCGTGACACAGTCCCCTATGAAGGGCTGTCGCTCCTCGACAGGTGGCTCCTGTCGCGGCTCGCGAGGCTCATCGACCGCGTCCGGGAATCTTACGACAACTACACCCTGCACTCCATCTACCACGCGGTCCACAATTTTTGCACCGTGGACCTCAGCGCCCTGTATCTCGACATCGTCAAGGACAGGATCTACGTGGAACACAGGGATGCCCGGAAACGAAGGGCCTCCCAGACCGTCATATTTGAGACACTCATCGCCCTCGTCAAGCTCATAGCACCCATCCTTTCATCGACGGCAGACGAGATGTGGTCCTATCTCAAGGACTATGTCGCGGAAGAAAGTGTTTTTCTGGCCCGGTTCCCCGCCGCGGACAAGACCCTCATAAACGGGGCCATCGAGGAAAAGTGGGAAAGGATCTGGAGAATCAGGGAACTCGCCAACAAGAAGATCGAGGAAAAGCGCACCGCGAAGGAGATCGGCCACTCTCTCGACACGAAGGTGATCATAGATGCCCCCGACGAGGATCACACTGCCCTCATGGAACTGGGCGACGAGCTCAAGGATGTCTTCATTGTCTCACAGATCGAGGTGCGCAAGGCCGCCGTACTCGACGTGACCGTGATCAGGGCCGAGGGCGACAAGTGCGAGCGGTGCTGGCAGTACGATACGAACATCCTCAGGGACGGGAGATTCCCGAACGTGTGCAAGAGATGCGCCGATACCCTTTCTTTGCTCTAATACCGGTCATCTTCGTCCTGGACAGGTTCACGAAGGCGCTCATCATGCGGGACCTCCCCCTGCTGAGCGAGATAAAGGTGACGTCCTTTTTTTCCATCGTCCACGTGAGGAACCTGGGAGGTGTCTTCGGCGTCCTCAACGAGAGCGGATACGCCAAATACATCTTCACCGTGGTTCCTGTCCTTGTCGCCGCTGCCTTGATATACATCCTCATCCGGTACGCGATGGGAAAGGCAAAGACCTTCGCGCTGTGCCTCATTCTCGCCGGTGCCCTGGGCAACATATATGACCGCATATTCTACGGAAGCGTCGTCGACTTC
The DNA here is from genome assembly GCA_002067555.1 of Syntrophorhabdus sp. PtaB.Bin184. GTDB lineage: Bacteria > Desulfobacterota > Syntrophorhabdia > Syntrophorhabdales > Syntrophorhabdaceae > Delta-02. The sequence continues at coordinate 11,872 of MVQQ01000204.1, read as the reverse complement.
CTCGATCTCCACTATGGGAAGTATCACTGGCCGGCCTTCAATGTAGCCGATATAGCCCTCACCATCGGCATCGGGCTCCTCATCCTCCTCGAATTGACCGGGGCAAAGGACCGGCAAACCTCCGATTAACCGTGCATTACGTTGCGGTACCGGGGGCCTTGAAGAGGGACAACGTGAACGAAACCCTGGAAGAAGAAAGAAAGCTCAGGAGGCTTCGCTTTGTGGTCGATTTCGCCCTTGAGTTCATCCGCACCCAGGACATCCCCCACGACCACGCGATACGTATCGTCGAGGGGGTGCGCAAGCAAGCGCTGAACCTCTTTCCCGGAAAGGAGGAGACCTTCGACATCATTTACGCCCCCCGCTTCAAAAGGGCGCTGAACGAAAAGTATAAAAGGGACTGAAAAGACGGCTTGAACAGCTCGAGCCGCTTGAGCAGCTTGAGCCGAAAAAAGACTTGTTCTTCGTCTTGACGTTGAAGCGGTTCAAGCTGTTCAAGAGGCTGCAACGGTCTTTATTTCTTGAATATCTTCTTTATACCCTCGCCGATGCTTCCTATGCCTTCGCCTACCTTTTTGGTACCCTCGGCACCGAGGCCGAAGACTGACTCCCCGATGTCCTTCACGGAAAAACCCAGCTTTTCGGCAATGCCGAAGGAGAGCCTCTTCACGAAATCCTCCGAGATGTTGAACCTGGGATTGTCGAGATCGCCTGAAATGACAAAATCAACAGGGATCTGATCCCCGCTTTTCTTCAGGAAGGCCGCCACCAGCGTGACAGGCACACCCATGAACCTGTCGCCCAGACCCGTGCCGCTCCCGAATTCCAGCCCTTTGAGCACCGCCTTACCCGGCGCGTGGATCCTCCGGGAAACGATCTTTGCGCGCACGTCGAGATCGAGAAGTCCTCTGGTGATGTTTATGCTCCGGCTTCCCTCGTAGTAGGGCTTGAAATGCGTGATGTCGAGTTCCCTTACAGCGGCCGTGCATTCCATATCCTTGCTCAGGAGCCTGATCCTGCCTTCGCTCCTCACGCTCGCCGTGCTTTTGCCTTCAGGAACGGTGGCCTTGAGGGTGTACTGCGTGGGATCGTCCGTGAAAGGCACCGTGAGGTTGCGCACCTCCGCATTTATGTTCCGCATCTTTGTCGTGACGGGAACCCTCGGCGATTTGCGGTCGAGATAGTCCACGGATCCGTTGACGATGACGATCTTCTTGAGTATCACCGGAGGTTGCCTTTCTTCGGACCGGCCGGTATCTTCCGTCTTCTTCCTGGCCTTCCCTGCTCCTTCGCCCTTGCCTGGAAAGACCGGACTTACGAGATCGCCCTTTCTGTCCACCTCCACATACATACAGGGTTTCTCCACGAGGACACTGGAAATGATGTACTTCTTTCTGAGAAGACCCATGAAGTCGGCCCTGACCACAAGGTTCTCGACCTTTATCACCTCTCTGCCGGACGCTCCCTTCATCGCAACGTCCCGCACACGGACGCTCCCCCATTTCAATTCGATGCTCCCTATCGAGAAATCCTTGCCCAGGGCCTTCTCGATACCGCTTTTGGCGATGACATTGGCATACTTCACGAGAAGAGCGACCGCGACAAGAGCGAGGCAGAGAACCACCGCGGAACAAATGAGAGTTACCTTGAACCCTTTTCCCTTCACAGCCATTTTCCCATCCTCTTCGAAATGTTTTATACTAGTATACAGAACGGGGAGCCGGAAGAAAAGACAGGCGACCGGCGTCACTTCCCGCACCTGGAAAAGGAGGCGTTTCATGTCCGTTCTATTTGAATTCGCAATGTTTCCCACAGACAAGGGCGAAAGTGTCAGTCCCTTCGTATCAAGGCTCCTCAAGGTCATCGACGAGGGTACGGCCACCTACCGCCTCACCCCGATGGGCACCGTCGTGGAGACAGACACCATGGACGAAGCACTGTCTGTCATAAAGAAATGCTACGAGCAGCTGGAACCCGACTGCGGCCGCATCTATTCCACCGTCAAGTTCGACATCCGCAAGGGCGCCTCGGGCAGACTGGAAGGCAAAATAGCCTCCGTCGAAGAAAAGGTGGGGAAAAAGCTGAAAACCTGAGAAGATGCTTGCAGCCGCTTGAACGCCAAAAAAGAAGGAGACTCTTCCGGCTTCCCGACGCTCAAAGGGTTGCCGTCTTTGCTTTTTCCGCTCAAGCGGTTCAAGCGGTTAAAGCCGTCTTTATTTTTTGGGTGCGAACTGCATTTCGATGGCCCGGGAGCGTGAGCGCGCGAGACCACCCGCGTCGTTGTTCGGGGCGACCTTGAGCTGCATGGTGTACTGGCTGTACGCCGACTGGTAATCACCCACAGCTTCATAGCACTGTCCCAGGATGGCATGGATCCCGGGATGCTTCGGCACGGCCTCCGAGAAGGGTTTGAGATAGCCTATGGCGTACCTGTAGGAACGCGTTCTGTAGTAGTTCATCCCCATGAAATAATTCGATGCCGGGTCCTGCGGGAAAAGTTTCAGGCTCCTCTGGAGGTACTCAACACTCTCCGAATACCTGTTGCCGGCATACCTGATGACGCCCATTCCCCTCAGTGCCGGCTGATAGTTGCCGTCGATGCTGAGCGCCTTTGAAAAGTACCGCTCCGCCTCGGGAAGGTTGTTCTGCTTCACCATGATGTTGCCGTAGAGCGCATAGAACGGCGCCTGCGAGGGGTCCTGGGCTATGGCCTGCCTGACGAAAGACAGGGCCTCCGCTGCATTGTTCTTCTCCAGGGAACGGACGGCCTTGTCGTAGTGGTTGACGTAGACCGCGTTAACACGGCGGATGTTCGCCACGGCCGTCTGGAAGCGCTGCCGTTGAGTCCCGTCACCGGATATGGCCACCCGGGGTGTCTGGTTGATAATGCTCTGTATCTCCTCGACACGGATGGACGTCCTGGGATGGGAAGACAGAAGCTCGCTGAAGAAACTGCTTTCCTGCCTGCTCTGGCCAATGGACCGCGCGTACTGGTCGGAAACCTTCTCAAGGTTCCTGTGGGCGCTCAACGCCGCCCGGGGGTCATAACCGAGCCTCGTCATATACTGGACGCCAAGCCTGTCCGCCTCGAGCTCGTCGTTCCTGCTGAACTTGAGAAGGATAAGCCCGGCCCCCGCTGACCCGAGGGTGAGCGCCGCGTCGGAATATTCGGAACCCGCCATGGCGACCGCCGCGCCGGTGAGAAGGAATTGGCCGAGCATGCTGTAGGTCATCTGCCTCGCCGAATGGCGCGCCGAGACATGTCCCATCTCATGACCCATGACATAAGCAAACTCCGCCTCATTGTCGAGCGCCGCGAGAAGACCCCTCGTCATCACGACATGTCCCGGTATCGCCCAGGCATTGGGCACAGATGTGTTCTGGACGGCAAAATCAACAGGGAGGTTGGGCCTGTGGGAAACGCGGTGAATGTTCATGACAACACCCGACAGGTAGGATTTCAACGCCGGGTCCCTGAATTCCCCGCCTCCGCCCTCCCCGCTCCACAGGGCGTTGGGGTAAAGCTCGTTGCCGAGCTGTACCTCCTGGGCCTCGGAAACAAGCATCAGTTCCTGCTCGCCCGTCACGGGATTGACGGCACAGCCGGCGACGGCAAGCGCGAGAACACCCATCAGAAGGACACGATGAAACAACGTACGGAACGATATGATCGACATTGTCGCCCTTTTCTCCGTGATCTATCCTACATTCTTATGTTCTCCGCAAACCTTTGTCAAGAAAGGAAATGACTTGAAGCCAAACACGGGGAAAGCGTACAATAGAACAGCATGAACACATTCCGGGAGGCATCATGGGTGTAAGCTTCAATCCTTCGAAGATCGTCGCCGTGGGGCTCAATTACAGGGACCATGCCCGGGAGTTGAAGATGGACCTTCCCGGCTATCCGCTCATCTTCATGAAACCGTCCACGTCCGTTATCGGCGACGGAGACACGATCGTCTTTCCTGTGCAGACACAGGAACTCCATTATGAAGGAGAACTCGGCATCGTCATGGGCAAACGGGCACGGAACGTTCCCGTCGGCGAAGCCGGTGATTTCATCGCCGGGTACACGTGCGCCAACGACGTGACCGCACGGGACCTGCAGCGGCTGGACGGCCAGTGGACGCGCGCAAAGTCCTTCGACACCTTCTGCCCCCTGGGACCCCGGGTTGTCAGCGACATAGACCCGACCACCCTTGATATCATGACGCGTGTCAACGGTGAGGTGAAGCAGCGGTCGACGACTGCCAACATGGTCTTCGACGTCTACGACCTGGTGTCTTTCATCTCGGGGATCATGACCCTGCTCCCCGGCGACGTCATCATCACCGGGACTCCTCCCGGAGTGGGCTCTCTTCTCCCCGGTGACACCGTCGAGGTGGAGATACAGGGCATAGGGATACTTACGAACACCGTCACGGCCGCCGTGCCGTGAATACTCTGAACGCCGGGACCAGGGCCGGCGTCATTGAACCCAAGGAGCAACCATGGATAACATCACGTTTGACGATTTCATCAAGATCGACCTGAGGGTGGCCGAGATAAAGGCCTGTGAGGATATCGAGGGGGCGGACAAGCTCTACAAGCTGACCATCGACATGGGCGAAGAGCGCCTGATCGTCGCCGGCATGAAGCAATACTACACGAAGGAAGAGCTCATCGGAAAGAAGATCGCCGTCGTGGCCAACCTCGAGCCCAGAAAGCTCCGGGGCATCATGTCCCATGGCATGCTGCTCGCCGCTTCCAACGAAGACAAGTCCTCAGTTGTCCTCCTGACACTCGACAAGGCCATATCGAACGGCAGCAAGATATCCTGACAGGGGATGGTTTACCACATCTTCCTCTTTCTGGCGGGCCTCGCTCTTTTCCTCCTGGGCATGCTGAAGCTCAGCGAGCAGATGCAGCGGGTATTCAGTTCCCGGATACGGGAATATATCCGTTTCTCTGTCAGGAAGCCGTTTTACGGGCTCATCGCGGGACTCGTGACCACGATCTTCTTTCAAAGCAGTTCGGCGACGACGCTGCTCACCATGGGTCTTGTCAGCGCCGGCCTCGTGAGTTTCTATCATTCACTGGGCATCATCCTCGGCGCCGATATCGGGACGACGCTGACCGTACAGCTCGTCGTCTGGAAAGTGACGGATATTGCCCCTCTCTTCCTCTTCGGCGGCATAGTCCTTTACTTTCTCGGCAGGGACCGCCTCAAGATCATCGGCGAGGCCCTTCTCTATTTCGGCACCATATTCTACGGCCTCAGCCTCATTGGAGACGCAGCGGCCCCGCTCAAGGAAAGCCCTGCCTTTACCCACTACTTCCTTTCGACCCAGAACCCCCTGACGGGCCTTCTCATAGGGCTCATCTTCACGAGCATCGTGCAGGCATCTGCCATACCCATCAGTATGCTCGTGATGCTGGGGATGCAGGGGCTCATATCCCTCGACAATGCCGTCCCGATAGTCATCGGTGCAAACATGGGCACCACAGCGACGGCCATCATCGGCAGCGTGGCGAGCGACGTCAACGGCAGGAGGACGGCGCTGGCCCATCTCGTGTTCAAGTGTGCTGGCGCGATCGTGTGCATGGCGTTGCTGCACCCCTTGACGGCACTCCTGAAAACGGTGTCGTCCAGCATAGCCCAGCAGGTCGCCCTCTGCCACTTCCTTTTCAATTTCGTCATTGCGGGCGTCTTTATCTTCATTCTCACCCCTTTTTCGAATGCAATTCGCAGGATCCTCCCCGGGGAGCACACCATCGTGCCCATGTGGCCGGAGTATCTTGACACACGATACCTCGTGGACCCCCGCGAGGCCCTCTCATGCGTCAGAAACGAGTTAAAACGGCAGATCGCTCTGGCACAACGCATGCTCTTGGAATCACTGGAGCTTTTCATCTCCTACAGCAGGAATAAGCGCCAGAACGTCATGTATATGGAACTCGTCATGGACAACCTTCAGGCCGAGATCACGACATATCTCTGGGGCATCTCCTGCGGTGCCCTTTCGCAGCCCCTGACAAAAAAACTCTTTGCATTCTCCTCTTTTGCATATGATATCGAACGCATGGGAGACCGCTCCGTTAACCTCGGTGAACTGGCGGAGCAGAAGTTCAAGCGACGGGCCCATTTCACCCCGGCCGCAAACGAGGAGCTTCGCGACATAGGAACCCTGGTCCTCCACAACCTCTCAGACGCCAGCCGGCTTATCGAGAAAAATGACATCGCACTGGTACGCATCGTTATCGAGCGGGAACGCAGGATAGATGTTAAGATCAAAAAGGCCACGGGCGACCACCTGGAAAGGTTCTACAAAAAACTCTGCCTCGCCGAAGCCGGGCCCATATATGTGGATGTCCTTGTCAACCTGGAGCACATATCAAACCACTGCCTCGTGATCGCCAAGCTCACGAACGAATTGGAAGAAGAATAGAAGAAACCGTTAGAACCGTTGGAATCGTTGGCACGGAAAAACGCAGACCGAGAACGACGGCAAAGTTCATTGTTCTGGTTCTCCTCCCGTTCAAACGGCTCCAACGGCTCCAACGGTTCTAACGGCTTCTTTTATGTTATAATGGATGCAAAAAGGAGGACGTCATGGCTGAGGCAAGACTCAAGATAGATGGCATGAGCTGTCAGCATTGCGTTATGGCGGTGAAAAAGGCCCTCGGCGCCGTTGCCGGGGTCGACTCGAGCGATGTGGAGATCGGAAGCGCCGTAGTCAGGTATGACGAGGGCAAGGCGAACCCGAAGGACCTCGAGGCGGCCATCGAGAAGGCGGGGTTCTCCGTCAGGCATTGAGATCGTGGGAAAGGAATGGAGCGGATCATGGATGAACTTGTCAGGGCGATCGACAGCGCCCAGGATCTTGAGAAAAAAGTGGAGTATTACTTCACCCTCACGGGCGACGAAAGGGTCCTGGTGCTCAAGGGCCTCGGAAAGGCAGGGAACGAGGAAACCGGCGTTCTTCTCAACGCCATCTATCTCCAGGAGACCGACAAGGAGATCCGCAAGCTCATCAGAAAGGCCATCTTCCGCCTGAGGTCCTCGGGCGTAAAGGTGGAAGAGCTCCGCCCGGAAGGAGAGTCCGTCCTCAGGAAGGTGGAAGAGGTGCGGAACAACATGGGCTTCCTGACGAACTTCGACCACACCGGGTCCCGGATGGTCATGGCGGCATACGAGGTCAGGAAGAACACCTTCGTCTTCCTCAACGGAGACCTCCATTTCCGTGAGGGCCTGCGCGAGCTCATGAGCTCGCCGGTGGACAGAAGATCCCTCAACGAGATCGTTACCGCCTACAGGAGCAGTACGAAAGAGCCTGCTTTCCTGATTGAGATATCCCCCTCCTACGCGGCATTCATTGTCGAGGAAGGGGCGAGGCTGTCCGGTCGTTTCACCGATGCCATGCAGTCCCTCAAGTCATATGTCGCTCAGCTGAAGGATGCCGTCCACAAGCCGGATGACATACACTCCCTCCCTGTGGCCGACGACGTCGCTCCCCTGCCGCTCCACGATGTTCTCAGGCATGAGATCTTCACCCCTTTCTCCCTCTCCTGGGAAAGCATCGAAGAAGACCGCAAATCCTACCTCTCGACGGGAGGGTCCACGATCGTCCTGCCCCCGCACATGATGGAAGAAAAGAAGGATACCTACCTCAGGAACCTCATGGAACGCCCTGATATCGCGTCACTGGCGCCTCTTTTCAAACGTCTTCTCGAAGACTATGCATATCTCTTCCACTGCATGGGCGATGAGGCGCGGTACAAGGGGACACTCTCTATCATTCGGGACAAAACAGCTCGTGACCATGCCTTCTCCTTCTTTTTGAGGGAAAGCCTGGAGGCCCGGCAGGAGAAACCCTCCGAAGACGATCTCATAATCAATCCTTATGGCTAGGTTCATCCTCAAAGACCCGTTCTACAAGAAAGCGAAGCAGGAAGGGTTCCGGGCGAGGAGTGCTTACAAGCTCAAAGAGATCGAGGACAGGTTCCATCTCCTGCACAAGGGGGATGTCGTCCTGGACCTCGGTTGCTCGCCGGGGAGCTTTCTCCAGGTCCTCTCGGGGATGGTCGGTGAAAAGGGAACCGTCATCGGCATCGACATTCTCCCCACGCCACCCCTTTCCTTGAAGAACATAACCACCATACAGGCGGACATACGGGAGACGGATGTTCCCGGCCTTCTTTCCCGCTTCTCCATTGCCAATGTCGACACCGTCACCTGTGACATTGCGCCCAATCTTTCAGGGATACGCGAGGTGGACGATGCGCACATCGAAGAGATCTTCATCTGCGTTCTCAAAGTCGTCGACGAGGCTCTCAAACCTGGCGGTCACTTTGTCATCAAATCCTTCTCGACAGGCATTCAGAAGCGTATTACCGCCGAGCTCCAGATGCGCTTCCGCAAGGTTTCCCAATACAAACCCGCGGCGTCGCGAAGCGTGAGCTCCGAGGTATTCTTCGTGTGCGTGGGGAAGAAGACAGTCACAGGTCGCAAGTCTCAGGTCTCAGGCTAGAAGCGTCGCAGGGGTCAGGGAGCAGCAAGTTTCTTCGGCCTTTTTGCCTTCAGACGGCGACCTGAGACTTGCGACCTGTGACGTGAGGCATCAGCCTCACTTGCTTCCCAGCATCTCCTTCAGCTTCACATAATCCGGCTTGCCCGTGCCCAGCTTTGGCAGTTCCTTCATGTAGATGATCTCGCGCGGGAAGGTAAGGTCGGAATGGCCTTTTGCACGCAGGACATCACGGACCTTCTTCAGGTCAGCGTCCCTGGCGTTCGTCACGAGGACAAGCTTCTCTCCCTTGCGCTCATCGGCAACGGCCATAACGGCAAGTTCCCTTCGCTCGCCGAATATGCCGGCAAGGGCCTCTTCGATGGCGGAAAGGGATATCATCTCCCCGCTGATCTTGGAGAAACGCTTCAATCGGCCCACTATGGTCACGAAACCGCTGTCGTCGACCTCCACTATGTCGCCCGTGTCGTACCATCCCCCGTCCTCCACGAGATACTTGTGGTTCGCAACCTCATTGTCGAGATACCCCATCATGACATTCCGGCCCTTCACGAAGAGACGGCCCACGCGTCCCCCTTTCGGGTCTATGCCGCCCACAGGCATCACCTTGTACTCGATACCGGGGAGCACCCTGCCGACACTGCCGTGTTTGTTCTCAAGGGAGCTGTTCATGCAGACGATGGGGGCGCATTCCGTGGCACCGTAGCCGGACATCACCCGCACGCCGAAGACCTTCGCGTAGTGTTCGAAGACGGCCTCGCTCAATGCCTCCGCTCCGCAGAACACGTAGCGCATGGTGTGGAAATCGTAGGGATGGGCCCTCCGGGCGTAGCCGCTCAGGAAGACGTTCGTCCCCATGATGACGGTGCAGCCCTCCTCATAGGCGATCTCGGGCACGATCCTGTAGTGCAGCGGGCTCACATACAGGAAAGAGCGGGCACCGGCAATGAGCGGCAGGAAGATCCCGATCGTGAGACCGAAACTGTGAAATATGGGCAGGGCGTTGAGGAAATAGTCCCCCTCCCCCACGTCGACGCGGGAGAGGGCCTGCCATATGTTGGCTATGATGTTCTCATGCGACAGCAGCACCCCCTTCGGCAAACCCTCCGAACCCGATGTGAAGAGAATGGCGGCGGGCCTCTTGTGCTCTCCGTCCGACACCCGGCCAAGTCCGCCGGGGAAGATGGCCCTTGCGACCGCCCTCAGCTTGTCGCCTGCACCGATGGAAGCCTTCAGGTCCTCGAGATAGACGATGCTCGCACCCTCGAAAACGCAGGGATCGATCTTCACACGGTCGAGAAATGTCCGGGACGTGACGACAACCCCAAGGCCGGCAAGCTCCAGGGCATGCCGCAAGGCCCGGGAGCCGCCGGAATAGTTGAGGAGGACGGGGACCTTCCGGAACACCAGGAGCCCGTAAATGACAAGCGCCGTGGCGACAAGATTCGGCAGGAGCACCCCCACGTTCGTGCCTTTGTGGCGGGAGAGCTTTTCCCCCAGAACAAGCCCCCCGATGAGAGCCTTGCGGCAGCTGACGTCGACCCCCGTCGCATCCTTGAAAAGCGGCTTCGAGCCTCTCTTCCTGCATACGCGGATAAACTCGCGGCCAAGCGTCGAAGGCCTGTAACGGGCCTCATAGAACATCTCGCACAGCATCCCGTAGATGGCCCGCGCAGCCTCCCGTTTTCTGTCGTGAGGCTGAAAACGCTCGAGGTCGACGGGAGGACGTACCTCACCTATGGTCAGCGTTATCGGGGCGAATATCCTCCTTCCCGGGTGCTTCCTCGCAAAGATGGTGTCGTAGGTGCCGCCGAGGTGCACGGGGAGGATTCCTGCGCCCGTCTTGTAGGCAACGAAACCGGCGCCCTCATAGATCTTCATCAGGTTCCCCGTCCTCGTGATGCGTCCTTCGGGAAAGACAAGGAGTGCCGTGCCCCGGTTCACCTCCTCGATGACACCCTTCAGGGAATAAGGGTTCATGGTGTCGATCTGCACGGTGTACCGGTTCTGCATGAAAGGCCTGAGCAGCAGCTCCCGCGCCCTGCCCCGATTGACAAGTATCCGGAGGTCCACGTCGATGTACGTCCACAGGATGATGCCGTCGAGCAGGCTGGCATGGTTCGATATGACCATGAGTTTGTCGAAAGCACGGGGAAGCCTTTCGCGTCCCTCCACCCTGATTCTGTGGAACGTCTTCAGATAGGTCTTGAATATGGCCCGCACCCCTTCTTCAAAGAAGGCTCTCAGGAAACCGCGTTCCTTCCTCATCTTCCCTCCCGCCCCCCGTCCGGTATCAGTTTCCTTTTTGCGTTCCGCCTGACCTTCTCCAGCGTCCTGTTAAGGCGCGTCAAGTCCGACCGGGATATCCCTGACATCAGGAGTTCCACCCCCCTGAGATAGCCCGGCTCCAGGACATTGACGACCTTCTCGCCTTCCGCCGTCATTCTCACCAGGTTCACGCGACGGTCCCCGGGGTGGGCACGGCGCTCCACGAGACCCGTTCTCTCCAGCCTGTCGACGATCCCTGTCATGTCGGCCTTGTTGACGACAAGCCGCCTTCCAAGCTCTGCCTGAGAGAGGGCCTTCTCATCGCTGTACTTGAGCTGGACAAGCACATTGAACTGAGCGTCAGTGAGCCTGTGTCCCTGGAAATACCTGAAGGCGGCCCTGGCGATCATGGTGCCGGTATATATGATATTCAACAGGCTTTCATGTTCAACCGTCTCGATAGGCCGTCCGAGTCCCAACTCCTCCACAAGTCCCATGAAGGACCCTCCTTATTGTTCAGATGTGAACTGTATGAATGTATACTATGGTTTCAGGAAGGTGTCAAGGGGCAGGGAAAGAAGTGCGAATTGGGGCAGATAGGACCTATAGGAGTAATAGGACCAATAGGACATATTGGACTTATAGGACAGATAGGACGTATAGGACACATTGAAGGCAATTGTTTGCCCGCAGCCAGCGATCGATCTGTCCTATAGGTCCTAAGCGTCCTATGGGTCTTATCGGTCCTATAGGTCCTATTATCCTATTGGTCCTATTAAGGACCCCGCTCCCCCGCTCCCGGCCCCTGTCCCCTTTTCCGGCAATTCCCCGGAACATTTGCTTGCCTTCTGCCTTGAGAAGGCGTATCTGAATTTTTTTTGCAAATATTGCCACCCGGTAGACCCGGGGGCCTCCAGGGAGGTGATGTCTCCATGCCCGGTATTGTTCTCGACGACTCCGACAACTTCGATGTGGCCCTGCGCCGCTTCAAGAAGCAGGTCGAGAAGGCTGGCATCCTCTCCGAGCTGAAAAAGCGTCAGCACTACGAAAAGCCCAGCGTCCAGCGCAAGAAGAAGAAGGCCGCCGCCAAGAAGCGG
>MVQQ01000203.1 GCA_002067555.1 Syntrophorhabdus sp. PtaB.Bin184 | reverse complement strand
CTGGTTCTTTTCTAGAATGGTAGTCCGGGAAGCGGTGTACGGAATAATATTGATCGTGAATTTATTATCACTTTGCTCATTTACTGTCAAGCTTATTCCATCTATGGCGACGGAGCCTTTCCTCACTATGAAACGTGCCGTTTCAGGGGGAACTTCGATGGTCATCCGGATAGAGTCGCCTTCGTTGCGTATGTCCGTTATGGTCCCCACGGTGTCGACGTGGCCCGTCACGATATGACCGCCGAAGCGGCCGTCGACGGTCATCGCCCTCTCGAGGTTGACCTTCTGCCCGGGGGACCTGTCCTTGAGGGTTGTGAGGCGGAGTGTCTCCAGGGAGGCGTCGACGCTGAAGGTCTGGCCGCGGATCGCCGTGACCGTCAGGCACACACCGTCGACGCTCACGCTGTCTCCTTCCCGGACACTGCCGGGCTCGAAGGAGGTCCTGACAACGAAGACCCAGCTGCCGCTTCCCTTTTCTATCGCGGCGATCACGCCTGTATCCTCAATGATTCCTGTGAACATATCCCTCTATGTAAATGTTCTCCTTCAGTCTCTTCAGGGTGGCGACGTCGACCCGGTAGGCGTCCTTCAAGAAGTCGATGCCCTTGCCGCCCACCAGGTTCAGGGCTCCCTTGCCTCCTATGAGGATGGTCCCGTAGAAAAGGATGATCTTGTCGATGAGCCCCTCGCGCAGAAGGGTGGAGTTGACCTCCCCGCCTCCCTCAACGAGAACGCTCGTTATCTCCCGGCGGTAGAGTTCCTCGCAGACATGCCGCACCGATGCCCTGCCGTTGTCATCTTTGGGTACCCTGATCACCTCGACACCCAGGGCGGTCAGTTTCGTCTCCTTGTCGGTGCGGGAATCCTCATTCGTGAATACCCACGTCCGGTACTTTTCCGATGTCTTCACCACGTCACAGGCGAGCGGGATCCTAAGTTTGGAGTCGAGTATGATCCTGACAGGGATCCTTTTCGGATTCTTGAGCCTCGGCACGAGAAGGGGGTTGTCGGAGATGACCGTGTTGATGCCCACCAGCACGCCGTCGTTGATGCAGCGCAAGAGGTTGGCCTGCCGCCGGGATTCTTCGTTGGATATCCACTTTGAATCGCAGGTTTTGGTGGCGATCTTGCCGTCGAGGCTCACCGCCGCCTTCATGGTGACGAAGGGCCTTTTCTTTTCCATGGAGCCTATAAATACCTCATTGAGACGCCGGGCCTCGTCATCGAGCATCCCTACCCTGACATCGATGCCCGCCTTGCGAAGCATCTCCACGCCCTTGCCATTGACGAGCGGGTTGGGATCCAGCATGGCCACCACGACCCTCCTGATGCCGGCGGCGACGATCCGGTCTGCGCAGGGCGGTGTCCTGCCGTAATGGACACAGGGTTCGAGGTTGACGTACAGCGTCGAGCCTGAGGCATTCCCGCCGGCGCTCTCGATGGCGCCCACCTCCGCATGGGGGGAGCCGGCCTTCCTGTGGTAGCCCTTGCCGACAATGGCGTTGTCCTTCACGAGGATGGCCCCGACCATGGGATTGGGGGACACCGTTCCGAGGCCTTTTTTCGCGAGGGCAAGGGCCATGCGCATGTACTGTTCGTCTTTCACCGGCAGGTCACTCCTCGTCCTTCTTCAAGAGCAACTGGGTCAGCTCGCTCATGAACTCATTTATATCACGGAATTGCCTGTAAACGGAAGCGAAGCGAACATAGGCGACCTCATCGAGGGTCTTGAGCTCGCCCATGACCATCTCGCCGATCTCCGTGGCCTTTATTTCCCGCTCGCCCCTCTCGAGGAGATTGTATTCGATCCTCGAGACGATCTTTTCCAGGTTGGTGACGCTGATGGGCCTCTTCTCGCAGGCCTTGTTCAATCCACCGAGGATCTTTGTCCTGTCGAACACTTCCCGCCTCCCGTCCTTCTTGACCACGAGGGGCAGTCCCTCCTCGAGCCTTTCGGCGGTGGTAAACCGTTTGCCGCACTTGAGGCACTCCCGCCGGCGCCGGATCGTGTCCATTTCCTTGCTCATCCTCGAATCGAGGACCTTGCTTTCCACGTAGCTGCAGAAGGGACACTTCATAAGGCCACCCCGACGACCCTCAGGTGTTGCGCGACGTTGTCTTTCGTTTTGTTCCGGCCTTCGGCTCCGGGGGTGTTCTTCGGGCCGAAGGGTCTTTTGTCTTGACCCTTTTTATCCTTTTGAGCACAATGCTTGATTCTTCGATGAGGCTCAATGAAAGCTCATCGGGATATCCGTTCTCGTAATAGACCTCCCGGATGCCCGCATTGATGAGCATCTTTATGCATATCGAGCAGGGCAGGTGGGTGCAATAGAGATGCGCGCCGTTTATGGACACCCCGTGATACGCCGCCTGTATGATGGCATTCTGTTCCGCATGAAGCCCGCGGCACAGTTCATGGCGCTCACCCGGAGGGATCTTGAGCATCTCCCTCAGGCAACCGACCTCCAGACAATGCTTGAGCCCCGAAGGGGCCCCGTTGTAGCCGGTGGCAAGTATCCGTTTGTCCTTCACAATGACGGCTCCCACGTTTCGGCGCAGGCAGGTCGATCTCATGGAGACGATGTGTGCTATCTCCATGAAATAGGAATTCCAGTCAGGACGACGGTTTTTCATATTTCATATATGCGCGAGTAAAAGGGAAACTTCTTGCACATCTCCCTCACCCGGGCACGCGTGCTGTCCATGAACGACGCATCGCCGGGCCGTCTCAGGACGGCATCGATCATCTCGCAGATTATCTCCATCTCCTTTTCCTTCATGCCCCGCGTGGTGACGGCGGGGGTTCCCAGCCTGATACCGCTCGTGACGCCGGGGGTTTTCGTGTCGAAGGGGATGAGATTCTTGTTGACCATGATGCCGCTCGCTTCGAGGGCTATCTGTGCCTCGTTCCCCGTCACGTTCTTGGGAGTGAGGTCAACGAGGAAGAGATGGTTGTCGGTGCCTCCCGACACGATGCGGAAGCCGAGTTCCGCCATGCACTTCGCCATGTGCTTCGCATTCGCGACGATCTGGCGCTGATATTCCTTGAACTCCTCGGTCATGGCCTCGCCGAGCGCCACCGCCTTGGCGGCGATGACGTGCATGAGAGGGCCGCCCTGGATGCCGGGAAAGACGGCGGAATCTATCTTCTTCGCCAGGTCGGCGGTGCACATCACGAGCCCTCCCCGGGGGCCCCTCAAGGTCTTGTGCGTGGTGGTGGTGATGAAGTGGGCGTGTCCCACCGGGCTCGGATGGAGGCCGGCCGCGACAAGGCCGGCGATGTGAGCGATGTCGGCCATCAAGTAAGCCTCCACCTCGTCGGCGATCTCCCTGAACTTCGCGAAGTCTATGATCTTTGAATAGGCGCTGGCGCCTGCGATGATGAGCTTCGGTCTTTCCTTGCGGGCGATGCTCCGTATCTCGTCGTAATCGAGCATCTCGTTCTTCGCCGATACCGGGTATGACACCGACCGGTACCACTTGCCCGAGAAGCTCGGCCTCGCACCGTGGGTCAGGTGGCCGCCGTGGGCGATATCCATTCCCAGGACCGTGTCGCCGCGTTCAAGAGCGGCATAGAAGACGGCCATGTTGGCCGACGATCCGGAATGGGGCTGGACGTTCGCATGTTCCGCCCCGAAGAGCGTTTTGGCGCGTTCTATGGCGATGCTCTCTATCTCGTCGAGGTAGGTGCATCCGCTGTAATATCTCTTCGACGGATACCCTTCGGCATACTTGTTCGTGAGGACACATCCCTGTGTCGTGAGGACATCCTCGTCGACATAGTTCTCGGAAGCGATGAGTATGAGACTGTATTCCTCGCGGTCCAGTTCGCGCCTCATCAGCTCGAACACCTTCTTGTCTTTTCCGTCAAGTTTCATGTCTTACCTGTCCGTGTTTTTTTCGAAAGCCTCTATCTTCTTCAACCTGCCAAGGTGCCTGCCGCCTTCGAATTCAGTGGAAAGCCACGTCTTCACTATCTCTTCAGCAAGGCCCTTTCCGGTGACCCTGCCCGCAAGAACGAGCACGTTGGCGTCATTGTGCCTGCGGCTCTGGGCGGCGGTGTAGAGATCGCAAACGAGAGCGGCGCGGATGCCTCTGACCTTGTTTGCCGCTATGCTCATTCCAATCCCTGTTCCACAGATGAGTATGCCCCTGTCGGCTTCGCCGGCCGCGACGCGTCTCGCAACCTCCAAACCGAAGTCGGGGTAGTCGACGGATTCCGGGGAGTGCGTCCCCACGTCCGTCACGTCATACTCTCCGGCCGGGAGAATACCCTTTATGTGCTCTTTCAGCTCGAAACCGGCATGGTCCGAGCCGACCGCTATCTTCATCCTTCGAACCTCCTGAGGACGAGAACGCAGTTCGTGCCCCCGAAACCGAAGGAGTTGGAGAGCGCCACGTTGATGGCGTGTTTGCGGGCCTCGTTAGGGACATAGTCAAGGTCGCAGTCGGGATCGGGTGTTTCGTAGTTGATCGTTGGAGGACAGACCTGATCCCTGATCGCCAGCGCGGTGAAGATCGCCTCTATGGCACCTGCGGCGCCGAGAAGATGCCCCGTCATGGATTTCGTGGAACTCACGGGCAACTTGTATGCCCTCTCGCCAAAGACTTTTTTTATGGCCAGCGTCTCCGTCTGGTCGTTGAGGTCCGTGGAGGTTCCGTGGGCGTTGATGTAATCCACCGCGTCCGGGGCAAGCGAGGCGTCCCGAAGCGCCATGTTCATACACCGGATGAACCCGTCTCCGTCGGGGCAGGGGGCCGTTATATGATAAGCGTCCCCATTATACCCGTATCCGATGAGTTCGGCGTAGATCTTCGCGCCCCTTTTGCGGGCATGTTCGAGTTCCTCGATGATGACGATGCCCGCGCCTTCGGCCACGATGAAACCGTCACGATCCTTTTCGAAGGGCCGTGAGGCCCTCTCGGGTTCGCTGTTGCGGGTGGAAAGGGCCTTCATCGCGTTGAATCCACCCACGGTGAGAGGCGTGAGGTTCGCCTCGCAGCCACCGGCCACCATCATGTCGGCGTCACCATATTGTATGACCCTCACGGCGTCACCTATGGAATGAGCGCCCGTGGCGCAGGCGGTGACAATGCAGAGGTTGGGACCCTTTATCCCGTACTGGATGGCTATGTGCCCCGGTGCCTCGTTGGCGATGAGCATGGGAATGAAGAAGGGGGAGATACGCCCCGGTCCCCTCTCCAGGCAGATGCTGTGGTATTTCTCGAGGGTCGGCAGGCCGCCGAGACCGGTTCCCACGATCACCCCGATCCGTTCGGCATCCTCCCTGGAGATGTCGAGACCGGAGTCCCCCATCGCTATCTTTGTTGCGGCGAGCGCGTACTGGATGAAGAGATCCATCCGCTTCATCTCCTTGACCGAGACATATTCCTCGGCATGGAAATCCTTCACTTCGCCGGCTATCTTCGTATCATGGTGTGTACTGTCGAATCGTGTTAGCGGTGCGATCCCGGATCTCCCGTTCAGGATCTCCGTCCAAACGTTGTCGACCCCCACTCCGAGGGGCGTCACGAGACCGACACCGGTGATGACTACCCGTCTTTTCAAACGACACCTCGCTGGATTATTTGCCCGCCAGGCGATCTTCTATGTATCTGATCGCATCCCCCACGGTCTCCATCTTTTCGGCATCCTCGTCGGGGATCTCGATGCTGTACTCGTCTTCCAGTGCCATGATAAGCTCAACGATATCAAGAGAATCCGCGCCGAGGTCATCGATGAACTTAGCTTCCGGAACGACTTCCGACTCGCTTACCCCGAGCTGATCCACGATCATCTTTCTTACTTTTTCAGTTACTGACATTAAGCCACCTCCTCGTTTTATTGAAAACTTCCTTCAAACTTCCGGAAAACCGTCATGTCAAAACGACCTGCCCCCCGGTTACGCGTTGATCACATGTACAACCCGCCGTTGACATTTATCACCTCCCCCGTTACGTAGCTGCCGTATTTCGAAAGAAGAAAATATACCACGTTGGCGACATCTTCGGGCTCGCCAAGACGTTTGAGGGGAATCGCCGCGTACATCGATTCCTTCGTCTTTTCATCGAGGGCGTCCGTCATCTTTGTTCTGATGAATCCGGGGGCGACGGCGTTGACCCTGATGGAGCGCTCCGCGTATTCCCTCGCCACGCTCTTTGTGAAGCCGATGATGCCTGCCTTGCTCGCCGCGTAGTTTGCCTGTCCCGCGTTTCCCATGACACCGGCAATGGAAGAGATATTGACAATACCGCCTCCCGACCTCAACATGTGCCTGACGACGGCCTTCGTGCAGTTGAAGACGCTCTTGAGGTTCACCGTCATGACCCGGTCCCAGTCCTCGTCCTTCATGCGAAGAAGGAGCTTGTCCGCGGTTATGCCCGCGTTGTTGACGAGGTTGTCGATCCTTCCCATGTCCTTCACCGCCTGGTCGACAGTTTCCTGGACCATCCGGGAGTCGGACACGTCGACGGTGTAGAACTCACAGCGCCGGCCCTTCGACCTGATGGCCTCGCAGGTGGCTGATCCGTCGATCACATCGAAGATGGCGACATCGCCGCCCTTTTCGGCGAGAAGCTCCGCGATCGCCCTGCCGATGCCCTGCGCCGCGCCCGTGATGATGGTTACGGTTCCGTTCATGCCAGAAGCCCCCTTACCGATTCTATCTCTTCGAATCTCTCGGCGTTCACGCAGGGGACGCCGGGGACTATTCTCCTGATGAGGTTCGAAAGGACCTTCCCGGGACCTGCCTCGATGAAGAGCTCCACGCCCTCATCAGCCATTCTTTGCACAGATTTTTCCCACAGCACCGGGGAGAACATCTGGCGGTAGAGCATGTCGTCCACCGCCCCTTTGTCTTTCCCGGGGGCTGCGTCGACGTTGAAGACGACGGGAACCGAAAGCTCCCCGTGGCCGAGTGCTGCCAATTCACTCTTCAGACGGTCCGCGGCCGCCTGCATGAGGGGCGAATGGAAAGGCCCCGAGACATTGAGGAAGACCGCCTTCTTGTATCCCGTTCCTTTCAATCTCTCCACGGCCTCCCGGAGCGCCCCGGCGTCGCCGGAGAGGACGATCTGCTCCGCGGAATTGAGGTTGGCGGGGACCGCCACGTAATCGTCGTGGGAGATCTCCGCGAGGACGGGGCCTATCTTCTCCATATCGGCGCCGATGAGGGCCACCATGCCGCCTTTGCCTTTCGGGCAGGCCTCTTCCATCAGCAGGCCCCTTTTTCGCGTGATGGCGAGGGCCTCTTCAAAGGTGAAAAAGCCGCTTGCAGTGAGGGCCGTGTACTCGCCGAGGCTGTGGCCTGCGACGAAAAAGGGCGTTACGCCCGCCTCTCTCCTCAAGACCTCGTATACCGCATAGCCCACGAGAAGGAGCGACGGCTGTGTGTTATACGTCTGGCGCAGCTCGTCCTCGGGACCGTTGAAGCAAAGGTCCGTCATGGGAAAGCCGAGCACCCTGTCGGCGGTCGCGAACATCTCGCGGACATAATCGAACCTGTCGTAGAGGTCCCTGCCCATGCCGATGTACTGGGAACCCTGTCCCGGAAATACCATACCTGTCTTCTTCATCTATCCTCTCTCGCCCTGTGGATCGTCTTCCTCGCGAGATCAGTGTCTCACGTCATGACCTTTTCTTCGATGCCGATTCCTTGATGAGTTCGAGGCCGATGATGTTCCGCTGTATCTGGTTCGTGCCTTCATATATCTGGAGTATCTTGGCATCGCGCATCATCTTCTCGACAGGATACTCCTTCATGTAGCCATATCCGCCGAAGACCTGTATGGCATCGACGACGACCTTCATGGCCACGTCGCTGGGAAAAACCTTGCTCATGGCCGACACCTTGGAGAAATCCCTGGGATTGCTGTCGATGTACCGGGCCACGGCGTACACGAGCGCCCGTGCGGCCTCCACCTGTATCGCCATATCGGCAAGGATATGCTGTATCGCCTGAAAGGAGATGATCTTCTTCTCGAACTGTTCC
>MVQQ01000202.1 GCA_002067555.1 Syntrophorhabdus sp. PtaB.Bin184 | reverse complement strand
GACGATGGGCCACATCTCCGACAGACTGGGGTACCGTAAGGTAGGCATCACCGGCGGCATCATCATGGGATTGTGTCTCATGCTCATCCTCAAGGTCGACAACCCTGTCGCCCGGGGTTCCATCACCTTTTTCACCGGTTTTGTGGGCTGTGCCGTGATGGGATCGCTCTGGACCTTCACGGGTCTCACCTTCGCCCGCACCCGGGGCCTCGCCCTCGGCGTGCTCACCACATGGTCCTACGCCATCGCATCCCTCTCCCCCATAACCATCGGGTGGATCGGCGACCATCACCGCGTTTCGACGGGCCTTCTCGTCATATGCATCCCCGTGGTCTTCCTCGCCTGCGCCACCTTCGCCGCAACAAACCTTGTCAAAAAACAATGATATTATCTTCTCATTTGGTTCTTGTTCCATTTGTGATACAATATTCGTAATCCATTCCAAATCTTCCGCGAAGGAGTCTCGATCCATGGGCAAGGCGATACCAGGCAATCTCCTGAGGATGTGGGAGCTTCTCTCCGACGACATTCAGGACGCGCTCCTGATCGCCGTCGAAAGGAACCGCACGGCCCAGAGGAACTTTCGCGGAACACCGGTCTCTTCCTGTCCCCACTGCGGCGACGCGAACACGATGGAGTGCTCCACCATAGACGCCATCGGCGACGCAACCGTGGGCCTGTGCCTCGAATGCGGGTACCTGTGGTGCCTCGAATGCGATTCGTCCCTCCTCACCGGTATCAATTGCGGCCACTGGCAGGTTTGCTCATCATGCACGGAGAAGAAACAGTCCACCGGCTACTGCGGCACCGAACCCCTTGAATGTCCCCGTATCAGGGAATGGCTGAGGAAGAATCATCCGGTGGTCTAAAGACGGATTGAACCGCTTGAACGTCAGAGGCAAAAAAAATGGGACACTGTCGTCATCCCGGTTTTGATCCGGAGATCCTTTTCGTCTTCGTCATTCAAGCGGTTACAACCATTTTTGTCTTTCCTGGCCTTTTCCGTTCAAGCGGTTCAAGCTGTTCAAGCGGCTTCAACTGTCTTTTCCCTGGGCTCTTAACCTAAGTCAAGTGACGTACAGGATGATCTGGAGTAAAATAGGGCGTAGGTACAGCGATCAGAGTAAAAGAGGAGGGGTGTCGTGAGATTTGAAATAGCTCCGAACGTTTACTGGGTAGGGAAGGTAGACTGGGAACTGCGGAAGTTTCACGGAGAGGAGTATTCGACCCACCGGGGTTCGTCTTATAACTCCTACCTTGTGCGCGATGAGAAAACGGCCATCATCGACACGGTGTGGGCACCCTTCGCCGGTGAGTTCGTCGACAACCTGGCGAAAGAATTCGATCTCGGTTCCATCGACTACGTGATTGCAAACCATGCCGAGACGGACCATTCGGGCGCTTTGCCGGAGCTGATGCGGCACATACCGGACAAACCCGTTTACTGCACGGCGAACGGGGTGAAATCCCTCAAGGGCCACTACCATCAGGACTGGAACTTCCAGGTCATGAAAACGGGGGACAAACTGAGCCTCGGCAGGAAAGAACTCATCTTCATCGAAGCGCCAATGCTTCACTGGCCCGATACAATGATGGAATATCTGGCGGGCGATGCGATCCTCTTTTCACAGGACGCCTTCGGACAGCACATCGCCAGCGAGCACATCTTCAATGACCTCGTCGTGCAGTCAGAACTCTACGAGGAGGCCATAAAGTACTACGCCAACATCCTCACGCCTTTTTCTCCCCTCGTTACGAAGAAGATAAACGAAGTGGTGGGCCTCGGTCTTCCCGTCAATGTCATCTGCCCCAGCCACGGCGTCATCTGGCGGGACAACCCCCTGCAGATCGTCCACAAGTACCTCGAGTGGGCGGACGACTACCAGGAGAACCAGATCACCATCGTATACGACACAATGTGGGACGGCACGCGCAAACTTGCCGAGGCCATAGCGAAGGGCATAAAGGAGAAGGACGGCAAGGTAACGGTAAAGCTCCGCAACATATCCCGGAGCGATATCAACGATGTCGTCACGGAGATATTCAGGTCGAAGACCATCCTCTTCGGCTCGCCGACCATCAACAGGGGCATTCTCAACGCGATGGCGGCGTTGATAGAGATGGTCGCCGGGCTCAGGTTCAAGGGCAAAAAGGCGGCCGCCTTCGGCTGTTACGGCTGGAGCGGAGAGTCAGTTAAAATACTCAACGAAGCCCTCGGAAAGGCCGGCTTGGAGGTTGTCCATGAGGGCCTGCGGACAATGTGGGAGCCCGGTGATGACGAGGTGGCACAGGCGTTACAGTTCGGAAGGGAAATAGCAGCCGGATAAGGTCTCTCCCCCGTCGTCATGCCGGACTTGATCCGGGATCGTGACAGCTTTGCGGGAAGGGTCCCGCGGCTTTAACATGATACACACCATAAGGAGGACAGAATGGACAAACAGGCATTAATGGAAAAGGTAAAGGCCCGCATCGGCACCGACGGAAAGATATCCTGCGAACAGGCCATGAAGCTCGCGGACGCGGAAGGCCTCTCTTACGGGGATATGGGCGACCTTCTCAACGAGTTCCAGATCAAGGTGGGGGCGTGCCAGCTCCACTGTTTCCCCAACCCCGTGTGCAGCCCCCCAACCAAATGATGTCTCCGTCAGGGACGCGCCGGCTCCAAACCTGCCCGCGTCCCTGATTTCTCTTGTCCGCAGCCTCGCGTTCTGTTAGAATCTCTCATAGATACCAAGTGTTATGAGAGGTCAACGATAGATGAACATTCTCTCCGCAATCGGCAACACACCACTCGTGGAACTGTGCAACATCAACCCCAATCCCAACGTCACGATACTCTGTAAACTGGAAGGCTGTAACCCCGGCGGGTCCGTCAAAGACCGTCCCGCCCTCTACATGATAACCAAGGCAGAGGAAAGGGGAGAACTCACGAAGGATAAGACGATCCTCGAACCCACGTCGGGCAACACGGGCATCGCCATCGCCATGATAGGCGCAGCGAAAGGATACCGCGTCGAGCTGTGCATGCCCGCGTGCGTGAGCACGGAACGCCGTCTCATCCTCCAGGGCCTCGGCTCGAACGTCTTTCTCACGCCCGCCAAGGAAAACATAGACGGTGCCATCAGGCAGGCCCACACGCTCCTCCACGAAGAACCGGGCAAGTACTACATGCCCAACCAGTACGAAAACCCCGACAACGTTCTCGCCCATTTCGAGACAACGGGTCCCGAGATCTACCGCCAGACGGGCGGGGAGATCGATTACTTCGTGGCCGGCATGGGAACGACAGGCACCCTCATGGGAACGGGCCGCTACCTCAAGTCCATGAAACCCGCGATCAAGATAGTCGGCGTCGAGCCCGTCATGGGCCACACCATCCAGGGCCTGAAGAACATGCGCGAATCCATAATACCCCCCATCTACAACAGGGACGAACTCGACCTCAAGGAAATGGTCGAGGACGGCGAGGCCTTCGAGATGACGGGCCTGCTCGCCCAGAGGGAAGGGATATTCGTCGGCACGTCAAGCGGCGCCGCGGCGGCCGTGGCCCTGCGCCTCGCGAAGATGATCGACCACGGGACCATAGTCGTCCTCTTCCCCGACCGCGGAGACCGGTACCTCTCGACGATGCAGTTCAGGTCGATCTGCGCGAAGTGTCCGCCCTAAAGGCGGCTTGAGCCGCTTGAATGGCTTGAGCGTCAAAAGACAGAAAGACCTTAAAGACTTGCCTCTCGCCCGCTTCGCTTGAGGCCGCAGAGATCGCAAAGAGAGAAAAGAGGAGAGAAAAGGCACTCTAAACGGAACCGCGCGAGAGAACAAGTGGAGGCTGGTGGAAAGGTTCCGGAAGGCGACTGCTCTGGGCTCTGACCCTGGAAGCTCAATAACGTTGAGAGTTGTCGAGTGCGGAAATATTGAGGGCTCGAAGTTCGTCTGTCTGACCGTTGTTGCCAGTGCACGAGAAAGAAGGTATAATGGAACGATTACGAGTGCTCCGGTAAGGGGGGAAGAGAGAAATGGCAAAAGGAATTCTTAAGACAAAGCCACAGGTGATCATGAAGGACGGTCGGCCGAGTGCCGTGATAGTCGACATAAAAGACTACCAGGAACTGCTGGACAGGCTCGAGGACAAGGAAGACCTGGAGGATCTCAAGAAGATACGCAAGGGCGGCCTTGAGGTGAGAAAACTCAGCGACTTCCTGGCGGAACACGAAAATGCCCTATGAGCTTCTCATAGAAAGGCACGCCGAGAAAGACCTCAAGAAACTATCCTCACAACTATTCTCCCAGATCATGGCGAAGATAAGAGCGCTGGCCATGAACCCTCATCCACGGGGCAGCAGGAAAATAAGCGGTTCCGCCAGGGACTGGAGACTCAGGGTTGGCAACTACCGTATCCTTTACGAAGTAGACAATCGAGCAAATACTGTCACCATCATGCGTGTCAAACACCGCAAAGATGTTTATCGCGACCTGTAGCGGATGCTCAAAAAAAGGGGTGCTCTCATGGAAGAATTGGAGATAGGCAAGGCCTTTACTCTGTTGGAACCGGGGCCCGTTGTCCTTGTTACGACGAATGATGGAAAGAAGGATAACATCATGACGATCTCATGGACAATGGTCATGGACTTCACGCCGGTCTTTGCCATGACGACCGGGGAATGGAACTATTCTTTCAGGGCTCTTCGGAAAACAAAGGAATGTGTTATTGCGGTCCCCACCGTCGACATGCTCGACAAGGTCATCGGGATAGGAACATGCTCCGGCGCCGATACGGACAAATTCACTAAATTCAAGCTCACTCCCGTAAAAGGCAAGATGGTCAAAGCCCCCTTGATAAAGGAATGCCTCGCCAACATCGAATGCAGGGTCATCGACATCATCAGGAAACACAACACTGTCATTCTCGAAGGCGTTGCCGCATACGTCGACACCTCGCGCAAAGAGAAACGAACCGTCCACGCCGTCGGCGACGGCACATTCATCGTGGATGGCCGCAAACTTGACCGAAGAAGACTGATGGCGTCGAAGCTCCCGGAAGGGGTCTAGCCTTCAATGATAGGTCCTGTGCGGGTGTCCGCGCGGGGTCTCATTGCCGTGCAGCCACGCTTAAGGATCACACCCACGAAAAACGGTCGCAGGTTGCAGGTCTCAAGTTTCAGGCTAGAAGCAAAAACACGGTGCGGACAGAGGTCGGCGCGGGTTGCAGACTGGTAGTCCGCAGTCATGACTTTGCCGCATATCGCCAACATGGTGATGTCAGACGCATCGGTCCCGGCCACTTCCGTGCCCGGTCCGCGCTCCCCGAAAGCTTGAGCGGGTCCCGTGATCCTACGCTACCAGCTGACCGGCAATGAGACCCCGCGCTCCGTGGGTCAAGAAAGAATCATGCGGGCAACGCCCTGATCGGGGTTCTTTCATGAGGGAGTAGCGGCAATAGAGCATTGGGCTTTATAGACTCGATCGAGACCGAGTAATCAAAACATCTTTTTCCATTTTAAGCCATAAGCCTTGCATCGCGAAGAAACAAGTCTTTGGAATTCGTTAACAAACATACTCACTTTACCTCACCGTTCAACGGCTTTGCAATTTTTGCTTGAATTACAGCCGTTGATGGCAGAGAATAAATCTTATACAAAAATAATATTTCAGCAGGCAAAGCTCGCAAACAAAAAACGACGGAGTGGTTTATGGAAATTTCCGTAAAGAATCTTGGGGCATTAGCGTGGGCCAAATTTGAACTGGGAAATTTGACAATTATCTGTGGCAATAACAATACTGGTAAAACCTATGCGACCTATGCATTATTTGGTTTTCTTGCCTTTTGGCGAGAAATCTTCCGAATACCCGTATCACAGGCCAGTATGGATCAATTGTTGCGCGACGGCGTAACAAGAATCGATATTAGAACCGTTGTTGATGATGCCGACAGGATCATAAAACAAGGCTGCGAGGCATTCAAAGAACAACTTCCAAAAGTCTTCGCATCAGCGGAGAAACACTTCGAGGCTACCGAGTTTCTTGTAACCCTAGACAAGACAGACATTCACCCAACAGCTGCTTTTGAGCGAACAATCGGGGCTGCTAAGACACAACTGTTTACTGTATCCAAGAAGGAGAATGACCCGACGGTTTTAATTTCTCTTATCGTTGAGAAGGAAAAGTTAAAGGTTCCCAGTGAGATTATTAACAGAGCGATTAGTAATGCGCTCAAGGATATCGTTTTTGGACACTTGTTCCCTTTCCCGTTTATTGCCAGCGCGGAACGAACGGGGGCTGCGATTTTCCGGAAGGAGCTAAATCTCTCCCGTAATCGAATTTTGGACCAAATGAGTAAGATGGATAAAGATGCAGACCCCCTAGACCTTCTTCTTAAGGTCTACGAAGATTACGCGCTGCCCGTTAGGGCAAACGTTGAATTTACTCGAAAGCTCGAAGACATATCCAAGAAGGAAAGCTTCATTTCCAAGGTCCACCCTGAGCTTCTCGATGACTTCACCAACATTATCGGTGGCATGTATAGGGTCACAAGAAACGACGAGCTCTACTATGTCCCAAAAAGAAGCAATGTTAAACTGACGATGGACGAGAGTTCTAGTGCTGTGCGTTCTCTTCTCGACATCGGATTCTATTTGCGGCACGTCGCGAAACCAGGTGATCTTCTTATGGTAGACGAACCAGAACTGAACTTACATCCTGAGAATCAACGACTTATGGCCCGTTTATTCGCTCGTCTAGTTAATTTAGGAATAAGAATCTTTGTTACTACCCATAGCGACTACATAATTAAAGAACTGAACACTCTAATAATGCTTAATCGCGACGAACCGCGTATAAGAGAAATAGCGAAGAGAGAAGGCTATAGAACGGAAGAACTTCTATCTCCCCAACAAATCAAGGTCTATATGGCTGAGAAAACATTGGTGCAGTTGGGCGAGGGAAGACGAAAAAGTCGCCTAACTTTTGTCGCTGCGAAAATTGATCCTGAAGTAGGGATTGAAGCCCGCAGTTTTGATAAAACAATTGAAGACATGAATCGCATTCAGGAAGAGATAGTATGGGGAGGGGAGGTTTGATGCCTGATTTGCGTATTCTTGATCAACTGATTAAACCCGCTGCCAGAGTCCCGTTAACAATTGAGAGGGGCAGAGCATCGGTAAAACTCGTTGAATCCCAGATGCCCAACTCATGCGTAACCATAGCAGGATTGCCCGCGGATGCTTTGGTTGTCAAAGCGGATAAGTTTCAAGCACCCGATACAATATTCTGTGGAACCAAGGGTGAGTGCAAAAGAGCGGATTATGTAATCATTGCAAATACTGGTGCAAAAAAACGCATTCTCTTCATAGAAATGAAGAAGACAAAAGGATCCAGGGAAGACATCATTAAACAGCTTTCAGGTTCGCGTTGTTTTGTTGACTATTGTCAGCAAATTGGAAAGGTCTTCTGGAAGGAGACAAATTTCTTGGATGATTACCAATATCGTTTTGTAAGTTTTGGACATACAGGTATTCCCAAGAAAAGAACGCAAATAGAGCGTACAGCAGAGATCAATGACAGCCCGGAGAAAATGATGAAGGTCGCTTGGCCAAACAGACAAGAGTTTAACCACTTGGTAGGCCGATAAGAGCGCACATACGTGAGAATGAAGATTGCACGATAATTCTGGAACAACAAGCACAAGCGCGACGGCTATCATACTAGGACTTCATAAGGCGGAAGCCTTTGGCACTGACTCGCTCAAGGATTTCGAGAAGAAGGGACTTTGTTTCCGGTTTCTTCACTCAGCCCGGTTTCAGCTTGTCAAGCTTTACGGCACCAATGCACCTATTGTGACAAAATTTTCGGACGCGATAAAGAATCTGAAATACCTAACGCACGATCAGTATCTATCGTTGTTCCAACAGTTTCAGAATTTCTTGAAGTGGTTCGAGTTCTTCTCGGGGCAGGGAGCGACGACGTCCAAATCGTACGCTTCCCCGCCGCCGGTGGGAAAGAACGTGTTTATAATTCATGGTCGAGATGAGACGAATACTCTGCGTCTGAGACTGCTATTGAAAGATTACTTCCATCTTAATCCAGTGCTCATGATGGAGCGACCAGGAATGAGCAGGGCTTTGCTCGAGAAATATGAGGATGCTGCTTCAACCTGCGTGATGGCCTTCGCCCTCATGACTAGAGACGACTTAGTAGGAAATCATGGAGCAGATTACTTGCAAGCACGCCCTAATGTAATTTTCGAAGTTGGTTGGTTCGTCGGCCGACTTGGGATTGCGAGGGTTTGTCTCTTGTTACAGGAGGGAACGACGGTGCATTCTGATATTGACGGTATTTCTCGCGTCCATTTCAGAGACAATATCGAAGAAAGAGTCATCGATATTGAACGAGAGCTACAGGTCACCGGACTTATATAACCACTAGTTTGGCGCTCCTTTTCCTTCACACCGTTATCTTCAGATGAATTAAGATGATTTGATCAGGATTGAGTCGCCCCAGCTGAAACGGCAATGCGAGATCGGCACTTTCAAAAAACAAGAAAGGTTCCAGTTTCCGGGTAAACCTGGGCAACCGGTAGACTGTTTTCGGGGAGCGCGGACCGGGCACGGAAGTGGCCGGGACCGATGCGTCTGACTGCACGGGCTGGCAACACGGAAGCAACTCATGTCTGCGGACGACCACCGGGCATTCCGTAACCTACCTCCGTCCGCAATGAGCATCGAGCGAGTCGAAAGCACGTAACGGGTGTGATCCTTAAGCGTGGCTGCCCGGGAGAACCAAAACCACGCGCCCCGCAATCTGCGGCATTACTCCCCCATTACCAAGCGGTTTCATCTTTCTAGCGAGGCGATTCGCCGGGAGGTTCATGTATTACCACATGGCGAATCATCGGCTATATTGCATTTGGAATGCATAATGGACGATATTGACAGGCATTGACCGAGCGAAACCTGTCCATCCCGGTCAGCATCCTCTGATCCCCTTCTTCATCTTTGACCCTTGAACCCTTGAACTCTGGAACGGTCTTACCGGCTTGTACTTGCCGGTTTGTGCCGGTTTGTGCTGTGCCGGTTTGTGCCGGTTTGTGCTGTGCCGGTTTGTGCTCCCCTTGACAGCAAGAGAATTAGGTGCTATACGATCCATGATACCTTGATAGCATAAAGACAGTCACCAAGAACTCTTCATTTGGTTTTGCCACCACAGAGACGGGTCAACGGTATCCGTCCTTCAATTATATCCAATCGAGCGCATCAGGGGCAGTATCAGTCGGGCGCAGTGAGTATTTGGATCCATAGGAAAGCGGATAAGACATAAAAGGATCTTTGCGCGTTGCGCGGGAGGCTCCGGTTGCTTTGCTTGAGCAAGTATCTCCGCGCCGGTTGGTGTTGCAGCCATCAGGGAGAACAAACGCGCTTTGCCCGTCATCTCTTCCCCGGAATCACAAATACCATCGCAGAGATTACGAAGAGATCATCGAGATTGTTGTCTGGCGTTGAGAGGATGGAGGTTTCGGAAACGAGCACTCCACCGAAGGAGAAAGGAATGCGTTATGCAGCCGGCCTGTCGCTCATCGTTATTGCGGCATTGATGACAGCTATCGCAGCAGCACCTTCTCACTATGGCTTTACCCTCCAGGAACCGTCGGTTGCAGCAATTT
The DNA here is from genome assembly GCA_002067555.1 of Syntrophorhabdus sp. PtaB.Bin184. Taxonomy (GTDB): domain Bacteria; phylum Desulfobacterota; class Syntrophorhabdia; order Syntrophorhabdales; family Syntrophorhabdaceae; genus Delta-02. Next base: position 12,237 of record MVQQ01000202.1, on the reverse strand, counting down.
CGCGGTATCCAGCCGCAGTGTCATTTTCGTTCAAGCCCGGTGAGGCACAGAAGCACGACCACCATTCAGATCTTGTAGGGACCGATCAGCGACAAAATAAGAAGAATAGCGTGAGGTATGCCCGTACACGACCGGAAGCGATCGAACGCCGCCTTCTCGGAACGCGGGCCATGATGAAGTGTCGTGGGAGAACGCCTGCCCGTCTCCTCGAAGGTCCGCAAGTTGGATGTGAAAAGCGGAAACGAGGCAAGGGAACGACAGCACACAACGGAAACCCGTCCAGTTGCACATCTTTCCCTTCTGCTTGTTCTTGTTCGTTTTGCCAGGTCACGCTTGAAGGCCACGGAGTACCGGGAAAGACAACCAGGCTGACACATACATGCCGTCAAGAACGTATCACAGAAGACAAACAGGATAGCACACACGCTGTTGGCACAACGGAAGCGTCCCCGTTTTGTTCCGGTGGAGAACATCCGGGGACAAGAAGCAACATCAGGGAGGCAAAGCGATCATGAAGAGTGTATTGCTCGCGATTGCCATAGCATTGGCGATGGTAACGGTCGGGAACGCGGCTCTGGATGTCCCGGCAATCGATCAGGACATCTTCACCGCCACACTGGGTTACAGGTACATCTGCGGACCCACGGTTGCGACGGAGCTTGTCGCCTACTGGGCCCGGAACGGATACCCCAATCTGATGAACGGGCAACCCTCAGGGGAGATCCCGGACACGTCGGCCGCGATGTATGAACTGTTCCGGACAATGCTCGTCTACAGCGGCTACACCGGGACTTATACGTACCCCGACACCATGAGAAGCGGACTTGCAAGATACTTTGCAGACAAAGGATATGAGGCGGAGGTGGTTCTGACCAGATCCACGGTGAAATGGGCGGATATCAAGTCCGAACTGAATGCGGGGCGTCCGGTCCTGATACTGTCCTACGACCTGAACCACTGGTTGGTTTTGACCGAATATACTGACGGCCCCACGATCTATAGCAAGTACGTCACCGTCCTTTGCGGGCACGTCCCTCTGATAAGGACTATCTCCCTGTCAACGCTCGGCGTTTTCAACATGAAGGCTGTTTACGTCAGGCCAAAGGTAATAACTCCAGTCACTGAGATCACGCCGTACAACGAGTCCTGGTACGCAGCAGCGAAGGCCTGGTGCGATGCCAACGGATGGGAGATCGAGAAGGCGGACTGATGACACAGGGAACGCAACGAGTGCCCGAGGCCACAGGGCAGACTTGAAAGGGCCTGCGGGCTGAGGAGGCGGCAGGAAGATACAGGGGAGAACACACCGATGACGGTCAAGGTGGTCCGAACACCGGAACTTGATGTGTCTGCCGGGGACATTGACTGTATGACCAAGACTATCGAAGGTGAGTTCTCTCCTGCGGTGCCGATATCAGAATACGGGGCGTTCCTGAACCGTTGACATACTTTATCTTTGACCCTTGAACCCTTGAACTCTGGAACCTTCTTCCTGTCCCTTGCGGAACGGTTCATATTCTGCAAGAATGATAGGAGGAGGTGGCACATTGAGCTATGTTGTGGGGATCGTATGTTTCAAGGATGAGCCGGCCTACCGCAGGGCGCGTGAAATCTTTGCGGATTCTGAGAATATGCCGGCTACTTTCGAGGAGTGGAAGACCCTTGTCAGGAGGGAACTCGAAGAGATCAGGCGTACCGGCAATATAGCCATCCGGGCGGATTTCGATCCGGAAACGTTTCTCGATTGGTGCAGGTCGCGGGGGTTCATACCCAATTCCCAGGCGAGAACGGCCTTTGCCGAGCATGTGGTCCTCGAATACCAGAAGACCGGCAAGGGGACAATCATGGAGTAGCCGGAGCGGGAACCTGGGCGGGTGCCTCTCAGGTCCTGCTTATCTCCTCCATGATGACGACCTCCGACTTTCCTCTCGTGAATGAGGCGCTCTTTTCAAAGAACTCTTTCAGGTAGGGCGTCGACGAGTGGAACTTCAGGGAATCCTTGTCCCTGTATTGCTCGACCACGACAAGGGTGTTCGGGTCGGCCTTCTCCACGTTGAGAGAATACAGGACCGTTCCTTCTTCCTTGGCTACTTCAGGCATCAATGTCTTGAACGCCGCCAACGCTTCATCCATCTTTCCTTCCACGATCGGCAGCCTGGCGATAAGTGTGACCATTCCAATACCTCCTCTTTCTGTATGGATGAGGTGAAGTTTATAGCATGACGTCGGACTATTATCAAATGCTGCGTGGCGGGATGCCGCCGGCTTCTTTTCTTTGTCCTTAACCTGGAACCTGAAACTTTAAACCGTCTCTCGCCGGGCGTGGTCCGAAGCGTGGCTCCAGCCCCTATTTCTTCGGTGATGACGGCGGTGCTGGTTGCTGCTGCTCTATCATCCCTTTGAGCTTCAGGGCATCTTTGTGGTTCGGTTCCATCTGAAGCACCTTGTTGCACAGCTCAAGGGCCTTTCCGTAATCATTCAGTTTGAAGTGCGCGTAGGCTTTCCAGAATACCGGATAGGACCATTTCGGATCGCTCTCGATGGCAAGGTCGTAGACAGGCAAAGCGTCCCTGTACTTTCCCGTCAATATCAATATGTAGCCTTTCTCCGCGTAAATGTCGCCGATGGGAAGCTTTGAACTGTCCTTCCCCGACTTGACAAGTTCCAGCGCCTTGTCAAGATAAGGCGGGGACTCACCGAATTTTCCCTGCGCATCATAGGAGAACGCTATGCGAAAAACGGTCCGGGCATGCAGGGGGTCCATGGCGTGGGACTTCTTGTAGCATTCGATCGCTTTGTCATATTCCCGCATCTGGACGTATTTGTCGCCTTCAGTCCTCCAGTAGGAGGCGTCCTGTACCTTTTCATCAGCAGACCGAACCGCCGGGGCAAGACACACGAGAAACGCAAGAACGACAAGGATGATGTATCTCTTTCTCATATTCGGGCACTCCTTCCAGGGTGTCTTGGGACTGAGATGTTCCCTGGCAGGCAAATGAATCTTCGGGAACCCTGCTCATGCCCCAGATTTCTCTCCATTGTCCACGAATTGCCGACTTATTGCAAGAGGCAAAACCGGAAAGCGGTTCCAGGTTCCACGTTTCAGGTTCCAGGAAAAAGACAAACTCCGTACCGGGCGCCTGTCAACACAATTATTGACCAGTGCAACCGATCGGGTCAGAACTGCACTCTTTTGGCTTTGACTCGCACTACGCAACCCGGAACCCGCAACTGTCTGTTCCGTGAAACCTGGAACCTGGAACCGGAAACCTGGAACATTTGTTATCCCTTGAACAGCCTTTGGGTTGCATATCCCCTGGTAACCTATTATAATTCTCCATGATTTTGTCCGACATGGCAGTTTCGCGCCTTTCACTGTTGAACCGGTCTCTGTTGATCGCCGTTTCATTGCTCATACTCTTCCCCTGCCCGGGGATGTCATCCTCCGACCCTGTCCGTTTCTTCCGGATGGGGGACGGGAAGATGAGCATACGGAACGAGCATAACGGGCGGGAAGCGACGGTGAACCTTTTTGATGCCGAGGGCGGGTTCAACGAAGAGGCCCTCGACGCCATCGACAGGGTCTTCGGTTTTGGCGGCGGCCGGAAGGGAGAGCATATCTCCCTGAGGCTTCTCGTCCTGCTCGACTATTTTACCGACAGGATCGCCCCGGGCGAGATGATCCACCTCATTTCCGGGTACAGAAGCCCCGCCTACAACCTGAAGTTGAAGAAGTCCGGCGGCAACGTGGCGAGGACGAGCACCCACATGGACGGCATGGCGCTCGACTTCTACCTGGACGGGGTTGACGGAAAGACCCTCTGGGAGATGATCCGCAGGGAGAACTGCTGCGGCGTCGGTCATTATGGAGGCACATACATCCATTTCGATTCCGGAAGACCCCGCTTCTGGGAAGCGGCAACGTCAAAAACGGGCACGAAGGAGAGCGAATTCAACCGCAAGCTCTATCTTTCGACAGAATATGACCGCTACAGGCAGGGGGAAAGGGTCCGCTTCTTCCTCACATCGTTGAGTGATTTCCCCTTCGGGGTCCGGAAGACTGCCGAGCTGCTCAAGGACGGCGACGGGAAGAACGGCACGACGGTGTTGACGATCGAAGGGCGGGACGGGGAAGAGTGCGTTATGATAAAGGACCGGAACGCCTCTCGATCGATCCACGCAACGCTTCCCCCTGGACTGGCACCGGGCCGATACAGGATCCGCTTCGATTTCTGCAAGAGACCCTTCGAACAGATGCCGGCATCGACCATATCGAACGAGATAGAGATCGTCAAAGATGAAAAGACGGCTCAAGGGTTCCAGGGTTCAAGAGTTCAAGAAGAAAAGAAACCCCGGTAGCATTGTCTACCTCCTTTTAAACCCGGGCCGTACTGCCCGTCTTTCACGTCTTGCGGGTGCTTCTTCGTTCCATCTCGTTGTGGTACGCGCGGGTGATGTCCCTTCTACTTACCATTGACACAATCCTGCCGGGGTTCTCCCTCTCCACCACGGGAAGTTCCCGGACGTCCATGTCGGCCATGAGTTGCAGGACCGTGTTCAGGGAGTCCTCGGGGGTAACCGCGGTCACCCCCGTCACGGCTATGTCCCGCGCCACCAGGAGACGGTGGAGCGAGGTGTCCGCCATGGCGGTGCGAAGATCGGTCATGGAGATGATCCCCACCAGGCTACCGTTCCTGTCGACAACGGGGAAATCCTGCTGATAGGAATCCACCATGAGGTCCACCATGAGCTCGAAACCCATATCCTCGGGGATGGTCTCGACCTTTCTACCCGGTACCACCGCATCCCGCACCAGTAGGTGGTCCATGATGTCCACGGAGTAATCCCCCACATGAGCGGGCGAATCGACCCGCGTCATCACCTGTTTCTCGTAGAGCGTCGTCTTCCCGAGAAGAAGATAGGCAAGGGCGGAAACGATCATCATGGGAAGAATGAGGCTGTAGCCTCCCGTCATCTCGGCCACCATGATGAGCGCCGCAATGGGAGTTTTCGCCACCCCGGCGAAGAAGCCCCCCATGCCGACGAGGACAAAGGCGGCTGGCTGGGTTACGATCTCCGGGAATATCCTACCGCAGAGGTTTCCGTAGAAACCTCCGAGCATGGAACCGATGAAAAGGGAGGGGGCGAAGACGCCACCGCTCCCTCCGGAGCTGATGGTGAGCGTGGTGGCCACGATCTTGCCGAATACAAGAGCACCCATCAGTCCAAGGGCAAGCCGCCCGTCGATGGCTGACTGAACCCATTCATAGCCTCCCGCGAGCACGCCCGGCAGGAAAAAAGCAAGCACGCCGAGCATGAGCCCCCCCAGGGAGGGCTTCAGCCACCTCGGCATATTAAGGCGCCTGAAGAACCGGTCTCTCGAACCGTAGAACGTATTGACGTAGAGATAACCCACAAAGGCGCACAGGAGCCCCAGCCCGGCATAGAACGGCAATTGCCCGGGGGTTGCCAGGGCAAAAGCGGGGATCTGAAAGATCGTCGCCGTCCCGTCGTAGAATGTGAAGACCATGAACCCCACAACAGACGACAGGATACAAGGGATGATCGCCTCGAATTCAAAGTCGGCACTGCTGTAAAGGACCTCGGCGGCAAAAAGGGCGGCGCCCAAGGGTGCCTTGAATATGGCCCCTATCCCGCCCGCTGCCCCGGCAAGGAGCAAGATCCGCCGCTCTCTTTCACTGAGCTTGAGAAAGGATGCGAGTATTGAGCCGAACCCCGACCCGATCTGCGCTATGGGCCCTTCCTTCCCCGCCGATCCTCCCGACGCTATCGTGATGGCCGAGGCCACGGTCTTGACGGCCGGCACACGCTTGCGCACAAAACCCTTTTTCCTGTGGAAACTGTCGATCATCGCGTCCGTGCCATGCCCCTCCGCCTCCGGGGCGAAGAAGAACACGATAAGGCCCGAGATGAGTCCCCCGAGAGCGGGAATCCAGAGCATCATCCATCGGCTGAAAGGGAAACCGAGGAAGATTAGGTCCGGGAGATGACCCGGCGTGAGGTACAGGATAAGATCATGGGTGAAGAACTTCGCGCCCGTCTTGATCGCCCAGTTGAATACGATCCCGCCCAGGCCCGACACGATGCCCACCGCGATCCCCAGCAGCGTACCTGTCCAGATACGCTTTATGCGCCGCGGGGTGAATGGTTCCGGGATCCTGATAACCATGGACATTACAGTACCGTGAGTGTTGTGGAAGGGGATGCAGCTGTCGGACCGTCCGCCTGCCGCATACCCGCAGAGTAACAGGATAGCGCAGGCAAAAAAGCGCCGTCAACCTGTTTTTATCCTGGCATCGCAGATAGAGACGCCCCGGGGGGAAACGAACACGGGGTTGAGGTCCATTTCCCGGACTTCCGGATGGTCTTTGAGAAAGGTCGAGATCTTGAGCAGGAAATCCTCGACCGCCGCAAGATCGATGGAGCCTTTTCGGGGATTCCTGAGCGCTCCGTACCCCTTTAGCTCTTCCAACATCTCCCTTGCGTCACGGCGATCTATCGGAACGAGCCTGAAAGTCACATCCTTTATCGCCTCCACGAAGATGCCTCCCAGTCCGCACATGAGAACGGGCCCGAACTGTGGGTCGGTGAGCGTACCCACTATCATCTCGGCACCGGATCCCTGCTCCTGCACCATGACCCCGTCCAGCCTCTTGCCGGGATTGCCCGAGGTGAAGGACCCGACAATCTCCCTGAACGCCTGCCTCACTTCGGCGGCATCCCTGAGAGACACCCGTATGCCATCGGCCTCCGTCTTGTGTATCACGTCCGGTGACGAGAGCTTGAGTGCGACCGGAAAGCCTATCTGTGCCGCCCTCACGGTGGCCTCGTCCTCGCTTGCCGCAAGAAAGCTCTTGAGAACGGAAAACCCTTCCTTCTCGAGAAACGTGACGGCGTCCACGGAAAGCATCAACGATCCCATGTCTTCACTCCTTTCCCGTTTGCCAGCGCGTTCACCTTCCACAGGTTGGCCATGGCCCGTGCGGCCCGCTCAGGCGTCGGAAGGATCGCAACCCCCTTTTTCCTGTCGAGAGCCCCTATCGGTCCGTCCCATATGCCGGGAGGAGCGGTGAAGCACGCAATGACAGGCTTTCCGAACGGATCGGCCGTCTTCATGTGCTCGACCATTCCGTCCGCCAGTTTCAGGTTTGCCGATGCGTACATGGCGAGAAAGATGACTCCGTCCGTCCCCTCGTCAGCGAGGACCGCTTTCAGTATCTCGATGATGTTTCCGGGATTGTACCACGCGGGTCCCATGTCCACCGGATTGGTGCGGATGGCGATAGGGGGCAGGAGGTCGTTAATCCTGCGCTGCGTTTCCTCCGAAAAGCGCGACAGGCTGAGACCGGAGGGTTCCAGGGTATCGGAGGCGATCATCCCCGGGCCCGCCTGGCCGGAGAGGACGGCGACGCGCGGCCCCCGGGGCAGGGGACACGAATCGATGGCCTTTGCCGTATCGAGAAGTTCTTCCGCCGTGGCAACCTCCAGAATACCCGCCTGGCGCAGGGCGCCTTTCCAGATGGCATGGTTGCCGGCAAGCGAACCGGTATGGAACCGGCTTGCACTGTCGCCCTTTTCGCTCTTGCCCGCCTTCAGGGCAATGATCGGCTTTCCCCCTCCGCCGACCGACCGCGCGGCATCGAGAAGCTTCCTCGGCTCGTCGAGCCCTTCTATGTACAGGGCGATCACCTTCGTGGAGTCGTCCTCGTTGACGAGGTACGTCAGAAGTTCCGGGAAATCGACGTTGCACCGGTTGCCGAGGCTCATGAGCTTCGACATGGCCAACCTCTGCTCGATGGCGAGAAAACCGCAGAGGTGACAGATCCCCCCGCTTTGGCTGACGAGCGCGACACCGCCTTTCTCTATTCTCGAAAATTCCGACGTGAATGACGCGTTCACGGCAGAGGTGAGGTTGACGAAACCGAAGGTGTTGGGTCCAATAATAGGCAGACCGTATCGTCCGGCAATGTCCCTGATTTCTGCCTCGAGGGAAGCACCGCCGGGGTCTTCGATCTCCTTGAAGCCCGCCGTGATGAGCACGACGCCGCTCACATTCTTGCGCCCGCAGGCGTGCAGCGTCTCCCCCACCATGCCCGCGGGTACGGCGATGACCGCCAGGTCCACAGCGCCCGGTATCGCCTTCAGGGAAGGATACGATGTGAGTCCCCAAACCTCATCACCCTTCGGATTTACCGGGAATATCCTCCCCCGGTAATTGCCGACAAGGCTTTTCATCACGTGGTAGCCGAGTTTGTCGAAACTGTTGGAGGCCCCGATGACCGCAACGGAGCCGGGAGAAAAAAGCCGGTCAAGCTTCTCATTCATCATGCAACCCCCCCGTTAACAGATCGAATGCAATCCCCACTATTCTCTAGCATGCCGCCAAAGAAAAAACAACCCGTTCCGGGCATACCGGGGGTCAGGACGAAAACGCCCCGTGGTTCCGGCAGGCGCCGGGACCACGGGGCGGTCTTTTCTCTCTTCCTTCCCTCCCTTGCCTTAAGCGAGAAACCCCGGGAGATGAAGGGGCGTGAGACAGGTCCTTACGCTTGCAAACCCTCTCACACCTTGAACTCCGACACCGCACCCTCCAGGGATACGGAAAGCGTGGAGAGTTCGAGAGCGGCCTGGGTCACCTGCTCCGCGGTGCCCGAGGATTCCTTCGTAACCAGCGCGACCTGCTCGATATCCTTCGCGATCTCGGCGGTTGTCGAGTTCATCTCCTCGATGGCGGCCGCTATCTGGTGGAGCATGGACTGGAGGTTGGAGGCACTTCCCACTATCTCATTGAGTGCCGTGCCCGCCTCATTTGAAAGCTCAACGCCCGTTGCCACCTTCTCCGTCACCTCTTCCATGGACCCGACGGCTCCGTCCACACCCTCCTTTATGGACGTCACCATTCCGGCTATCTCCTGGGTGGACTTGCTCGTTCTTTCGGCAAGCTTCTTGACCTCGTCGGCGACAACCGCGAAGCCCCGTCCGGCCTCGCCCGCGCGCGCGGCTTCTATGGCGGCGTTGAGGGCGAGAAGGTTGGTCTGGTCAGCTATGTCATTGATCACATTGATGATCTTGCCTATCTCCTCGGACTGGTCCCCGAGGGCTTTCACGAATTCGGAAGACCTCGTGACAGTTTCCGCTATCTCCCTCACCTCGTGGACAGACTTGTTGACAATGGCGCTTCCCTTCTCCGCGGTGGAAAGCATATCCTTCGCCGAATCGGAGATGTTGGATGTGCTCTTCGCTATGTCGAGAGAGGCCTGGGACATCTCCTCCGATGCCGTGGAGACCTGGATGGTACGCTCCACCTGGGCTGTAGCGCCCCGTGCCAGCTGCTCGGCGCTTGCGCTCAACTGATGGCTTGCGGAGGCAACGCTCGCGGCGGAACCTTTCACGCCCGAGATGAGCCTCTGCCACTTGTCGACCATGGTCCTGAATGCCTCGGCCTCGTCGCCGAATTCGTCCCCGCGGCCCGACGCCACCTGTACCGCCAGGTTGCCGTCGGCCAGGGTCTTTGCGGTCTCAATGTTCTTCCGGATGGGATTGGTGATGCTCCTCGTGGTGACAATACTCACGAAAACGCACAGGGCAAGACCGATAACCCCCGCAATAGCCAGGACAAACTTGAGGTTCCTGTTCGCCTCGCGGATCTCCCGGTATTTCTGCTGCACGCCCTCCACCTGGAACCTGATGAGCTCATCGACTGTCTTCATGTACGGAGGCGGATCGGCTTTCATCTTCATGAATTTGAGCGCCTCGTCCCAATTGCCCTCGTCGATGGCCTTGTTCATCTTTCCGTTGATCTCCCGCGCCTCGGCTGCACCCGCCTTGTACCGGGCGATGATGTCCTTGCCCGTCTTGGTCGCCTCCATCTTCTCAAGCTTCTCAAGGTCCGCCTGATAGGCTTTTCTCCTCTCCGCGGTCCCCTCAAGGACGGACTTGTCCCTGGTGTATACCGCTTTTGCCTGGTCCTTGTTGATGGTGAGAAGGTTTGCGAGTACTGAACTGGCAAGTATCGCCTTCCGGAAGCTCACGTCGGTGATCTCGTCCACACGTCTGTCCGTGTTGGTCAGATTGTTGAAACTTATGACGCACAGTGCCGCGATGATGCAGAACAGAATCGCATACCCTGTCGCCAGCCGTTTACCTATCTTCAGATCATGAAGTCTCATCTTGAGGATTCCTCCTTGTTGGTAATCGGTACGCACACCCCATCCTGCCGAGGAGAAACCCTTTCGTACGACCGTAGGAAGCCTCAGAGATGGATGTCTGTCGTACTTGGATGTTTTCGGCAGGCATTCCAAACACTTAAACTCCCCGTCTTTTTGCTGCTCCTTCAATGCTTTGCGAGACAGAGAAGCATCCGAAGGCGCGGGGCCGTGCCTTGTCTGCAGAATATGATTGAAAGGGAACAGAAGGGGATATACAATCTGCACATGCATCGTTTGACCGCTCTCTTCTGGGGATTCGTCGCCCTTCTCCTTGGCGCGTCGGTTTTCTTTGGCGTCGGTGCCTCCGTGGAGCGGCGGGAGATACAGGGCAGGGACGGAAAGATCGAGAACGGGGCCATCGTCCGTCTCCTTCGTGTCGTCGACGGCGACACGGTTCTCGTCGTACAGGAGGGTCAGAAACCCGCCCACGTCAGGATACTGGGGATCAAGTCCTTCGACGCCAAGATAGAGAAGGATGCCGCCTCTCCTTACGGCAGGGCCGCCTTCGAGGCCCTTCAGAGGGCGCTGGCCGACAAGCCCGTGCGGGTCATGCTTAAGGACGGGGCAAGAGACCGCTTCGGACGGTACATCGCCATCCTCTATGCCGATGACCACGATGTGGGGCTCGGCATGATCGAGGAAGGCCTCGTCATCGCCTACACGGTCTATCCTTTCCCGGCCATGACGATCTACCTGCAGGCCCAGGAAAAAGCAAGGTCCGAAAAACGCGGGCTCTGGGCGAACTCCGAGGCGGCGCAGCGCGCCGCGGCGTTCATCAAAGAGTGGCAGAGGCAGGGTCGGTGATGTATCAGGTGCTCCAGTACTTTTTCAGATTCATCGCCAGGAACCCTCCGGCGCCGGTGCGCATTCTCGTGCTTATCGTCGCCATCCTCGTTTACGGGACGACAGGTTTCCTCTACTTCGAGCTCTCCGCGAACCCGGACCTGACATGGCTCGACGGATTGTGGTACACCGTTGTGACGATGACGACCGTGGGATACGGCGACCTCTTTCCGAAAACCGCCGGCGGGCGCTTCCTGGTGGGGTGGCCTGTGATGGGGTTCGGGATAGGCCTCCTGGGATACGTGCTGTCCCTCATAGCGGCCGCGTTCGTCACATCACAGACAAAGGAGATGAAAGGCATGTCATCTTTCTCACTAAAGGGCCACATCATTTTCGCCAATTTCCCCGGGGTGTCCAAGCTGTCGCGCCTCATCGAGGAGCTGCGGCTCGACCCTTCCGTGGGAAAGCACGCGGCCGTCGTCCTTGTCGATGAGCATCTCGAGGAGCTTCCACCGGAGCTGGTGAACCTGGACGTCCACTTTGTCCGGGGCAATCCCGTTCGTGACGAGACACTCCTGCGCGCCTCTGTCGACGAGGCGCGTCACGCCGTCATACTCACCAGGAACCCGGCGGATACCGCCTCCGACAACCTCAACGTGGCCATAGCGCTCGCCATTGAGGGCAGGAGCCGCACGGTGAACACCGTCGTCGAGATAGTCGACCCGGCCTCCGAAGAGCTTCTCAGGAAGGCAGGCTGCGACAAGGTGGTCTGCACCTCCCGGTTCGGGGCTCACTTTCTCAGCCAGGAACTCCTCAACCCCGGAGTTCAGGAAGTGGTGGAAGACCTGCTGAGCGCCAGAGGCGGGCAGCAGCTTTACTTCATCGTGGTGAGACAGAAAGGGACCTTCGGCGAGTTTGTCGAGAGATGCCGCGAGAAGGCACACATAGCCCTCGGGACCGCGACCGCGGAGGGCGTCAGACTCAACCCGCCGGTTACAGCGCAAATGGCACCCGGCGATCGTATCATCACCATCGGCCCCTCCCGCATGGAATACCTGGACTAGACGGGGGACAATGCCTTCCTCATCATTTGTCTTCCAGCATCTGCTCCACCTGCGCCATCTTGCCGAGGGCGATCTCCTCGGAGACAAGGACCATCCCGCAGGAGGGGCAATGGGGCAGATCGGTGGTGAAGCGGTTTCCCATGTAGGTGACGGTGACGGGT
>MVQQ01000201.1 GCA_002067555.1 Syntrophorhabdus sp. PtaB.Bin184 | reverse complement strand
CCAATCCCGCCGTGGTGACATCGACAAACCACGGACTCACCAATGGCCAGAAAATACGGATAACCGGTGTTGAGGGCATGACAGAGGTGAACATAGGCACGGACACCGCCTATGAGGTGGATAACGCCGGCACACACACGTTTGAACTGAAAGACACCGACTCTTCCGCATGGGGTGCATGGACAGCAGGCGGCACGGCTCAGGTTGTGGCGAACACCGTCTCTGGTCTTGATCACCTTGAAGGCAAGGAGGTTGAGATTGTGGCGGACGGTTCACATCACACCGCCGTCAAGGTCGAAAGTGGTTCGATCACCCTTACCCGGTACGCGAACAAGATACACGCCGGGCTTTACACGAACAAGATACTTGCCCCAATGCCGATCATAGCGGGCGCACAGGACGGCACGGCACAGGGACGGCAGAAAAAAATAGGCGAGGTGGCCATTCAGTTCGTCGATACCTTCGGCTGTTCCATCGCCACGGATCCCGATGACGAAGACACCTTTGAAGAGATAGCCTTCGGTGACGGCACCGACCCGGAACTGTTCTCCGGCATCAAGACCGATGTGGACGTGAAGGCGGATTACGGACCGGAAGGCAAGATTTACCTTGTCCAGACCCTTCCCCTTCCCATTCAGGTCAACGCGATAGTGGTGAAAATGGTGACGTATGATTGAAATAACAGGGTACAGGCCCGAGCATTTCACCCGGATAATCACGACGAATCCCCGGTCAGTTGAAGGGGCGTTGACGGATGAGGCTGTTATCTCCCTCAAGGCCCGCGAGAAGGAACAGGGTGACGCATGGACGATGCTTGTTGACGGCAATCCTGTCGCGTGCGGCGGGTTCTTCCACTATGCAAACAACGAGGCTGAGGCGTGGTATCTCATTTCACCGGACGCGGCGGAACACACGAAACTGCTTCTCCGGGTAGTCCGGGGCTTCATAGAGACGTTCATCACCGACAAGAACGTACTCCGGCTGAAAGCCTTTGTTGATATGGATGACGAGGCCGGGAAACGGTGGGCCAGGTGTATGGGTTTCACGATCAAGGAGCCGCCCGAGATATATCACTCAGAGGGCCGCGAGTATGCTCTGTATGAGAGGTTACCGTAATGGAGATACGAAGGGCCACGATAGAGGACGCGGACGCCGTGAGGGCAATTTACTGTCACCCGGAGATGGCGGAAATGTTCTTCGATGACGGGATAAAACCCGAGCAGATGGATTTCTCGCAGCTCGTCAATATCCCTGTCGCCTATTTCATCATAGCGTCCGAGGACGGCAAGGACATCGGCCTGTTCTTCTTCTACCCGATGAACACGATCACCTTTGAACTGCACACAGCCTTTCTCCCCGGTCACAGGGGCGCGAAGGTCCGGCAGGCGTCCATGCTTGCCCGTGAGTATATGTTTGCCAATACCCCGTGCAGGAAGGTTATCACACAAATCCCCGCAGACAACAGGCGGGCGTATGTCATGGCCCGGTTATGCGGGATGGAGCAGGAAGGCATCAACAGGCGGTCATGGCTCAAGAACGGTAAGGTTGTCGATCAGTACACTATGGGATTTTGCCGGGAGGTGGCATAGATGACGGCATTTGTCATTGTCTCGGTTGTCGGTACGATGCTTTCCGCCTACGGTTCCTATCAGCAGGCCCAGTCTCAGGCATCACAGCAGAGGGCGGCGGCAGAGGCGGCACGGGCGCAGGCGCAGTACACCTCGAACGTCAACACCTATAATGCGGACGTGGCAGAGCAGAACGCGGCGGCGGTGCGAAAGAAGGCCGCATATGACGCGGCACTGCAACGGGACAAGCTCAAACGGACAGTTGGGGCGCAGCGCCTTGACTATGCGGCGGCAGGGGTTGAACTGTCATCCGGTTCCCCTTTGGAAACCATGTTGCAACAGGTCAGGGACAGTGAGCTTGACATCCAGGCGACCATCTACAACGGGGAGCTTGAGGCGACGGAATACGAGAGGAAGGCGAAACTGTTGCGGTACAGTGGTCAAAACGCCCTGACAACGGGATATGCCACGGCATCCAATTACGATTCGGCCGCAGGCTCGACGAGGACGGCGGGCATCATAGGGGCGGGGGCTACGATACTTACCGGGGCGTCAAACACATACGGGGCATATTACGGATACGGGAACAAGTCAGCGGGCCTGTAAAGGGGTGAAGAGTGCCTAATATCAAGATACAGGGAAGGCAGCAGACAATAGGGTTCGTTCCCGGCACGCAGATGCAGAATCAGGACATCACGCCCACTATCGTTGACGAAAGCGCACAGTGGGGGGCATTGGCAAAGGCAGGAGAGGCCGCAGCCGGGGCATCAAACCTGATAATAAAAGCGGACCGTTTTGTCAAGACGACTACCGCAAAGATGGAACTCGACACCGAGCTTGATAAGATAAAGGCCGATTTCTTCAACCGTACCGATCACGAGAACTTTGCAAAAGAATATGAGGAGAAGGTCTCCGACATCCAGAAACGGTACTCCGAGAAGTACGGGGATGTGTGGGGACAGCTACAGCCCTTCGCCAACAATAAAATAGCGAACGCGAAGATCCACATTGACTATCACGGGCGCAAACTCTGGCTCGACGATGCGCGGGGCAAGATAGCCACATCCGTTGACGAACTGAACAAGCAGTATGCCTATGCGGATGACCCGTACCTGAGACAGAAGAAACGGGAAGAGATAGATACCATCCTGTCCGATGCCGTCAGCATGGGTATCATCGGGGCCGCGAAAAAAGAAGAAACGATGATGACCCTTGATAACAAGGCGGACGTGTACCGGGTAACGACCCTTATTGAACAGGACCCGGAGGTTGCCTTCACATATTTGAACGAACGCAACGACAGCGGCGGGTACAAGAATTTCACAAACCTTGACCCCGCGCAGAGAGGGCAATATCTCAGGCAGGCAACCAATGAGATCAGGAGCCGAAAGAACCAGTTCTACCAGGACCAGAACCGTTACCAGGAGGAGGTCCGGTACAAGGTCTATGACATGCTGGATGATAAAAGCGTCCCTCAGTCAAAGACCCTTGCCTATATCGACCAGATGACGCAGCCCGACCCGAAGACGGGCTTTCGCGGCCTTGACCCTCGTGAAGCCTTTTCCCTGAAAGAGAAGATCAGGAACGGTGACGGCAGTGGGGAGAGTGGCGGCAAGACGAATTACAACATATGGAAGAACCTCTACGAAAAAGGTCTCCGCGGTGAACTTTCCCTTGACGATATCTCCCGGTCATGGGGCAACGGGATATCCACGGCGGACGCGAAAGGCCTGTCCACGATGATAACGAAAGCCGGGCAGAAGGAAATGACGGCGCAGCAAAAGGAGATGAAAACCCTCCTTGATACGAACATGAAGAACTTCTCGACGTATGTGAAGGCCGTAATAGGCGAAGGGAAGAACGAGACATCCAAAGACCTTGCGTCGGCGGTCATCTACGACATGCAGAAGGTGTCTGAATATGTGAAGGATAAGAAGGACC
Organism: Syntrophorhabdus sp. PtaB.Bin184; assembly: GCA_002067555.1. GTDB lineage: Bacteria > Desulfobacterota > Syntrophorhabdia > Syntrophorhabdales > Syntrophorhabdaceae > Delta-02. The sequence continues at coordinate 6,482 of MVQQ01000201.1, read as the reverse complement.
TCGTATGGTTTGAGAACTATCAGAAGGAGGCCGTCAAATCAGCACTCAAAAACAACAACAAGAAGTACCTTAAAAAGATGCTGGAACGGTTGGGGACATCGGGAACATACGAGAAGATGTTCGAGGGAACCAAGGCGGGAAAGAAAACACAGCCGCAGGGCGGGACCACTTCTCCGATCACGACGAATAGCGGCGTACACAAGAAGCCCCTTGAAGCATACGCACGGTAAGGAGATTACATGGCGTTCGACGTAGAAGGCGCACGAGCAGACGGGTACAGCGAAGAGGAAATAGCCGCATACCTCGAAAAGAACGAGCCTTCATCCGCGCCCAAGTTCGATATAACCGCCGATAAATTCGACGTTCAGGGCGCATTGAACGACGGGTATACAGAACAGGAAATTGCCGACTTCGTGACAAAAAAGTACGGGACCGCAAAGCCCGTCCAGACGGCACAGACAACCCCTCCGGTCAATCCACTTGATATCGGCGCACGCAACGAGCGCGACAGGAAAGAGTTTTATACCCGAGAGGAAGGAAAGAAACAACAGGCATACATGGCAAAGGTAGTCCCCGCTGTCGGTCAGGCGTTGAAAGCCTCACCCCTCAAGTTTGGGGAAGGACTCTTGCAGTTCATGAACACGATCAATCAATACAGTCCCACAGCCGGGCCTTCTTATCTGGCAGGAAAAATAACGGAATCCGTCACAGGTCAAAAAACAACGCCTCCGTCTCAACTTGAAGAATGGAGCCTTGATCTCCGGAACATTGCCAAGGGGATGGAACCCCAATATGAACGGGGAACGCCCGAATACTACGCCTACAACGCGACGCTCTCCCTTGCGCAGAACATCGGGCCTATCGCGCTCGGCACAGTGACCGGTTCACAGTGGCTTGCCTTGATGATGATGGGCGGGGCGGTTGCCGGGGAGAAGAAAAACGAGCTGATGGAGAAGGGGTACACAGAAGATCAGGCCTCCGTCATCAGCGGCATGTACGGGGCGGCAGAGGTCATCGGGGAAAAGATATCCATCGGCAAGCTGATAAAAGGGCCGATGCTGTCAAGAATCATTCTCGGCACAGCATATGACATCCCCGGCGAACTTCTCACCGAGGTCTTGCAGGCCGGGATAGACAAGGGAATCTTGAAGGAAGAAGATGCCTTCAACTGGGATAGGTTCATTGACACCGCCATAATCACCGGTCTTTCCGGTCCGATACTCGGCGCGGGATCGGGCGCGATATCGAAGGTACAGCAAAGGGCCGCGAAGAAGGACTTTTCAAGGCAGATCAACGCCGGTCTTGAATCCGGAGAACTGACCATCACCGACCCGAACGCACAGAAACCGGCAACTCCCGGTCAGTGGTTCGCCATGCCAAAGGGAATAGCACAAGAGACACAGACCGTTGAAATTCCCGTTATTCAATCCCCCATCACCTTCGAGCAGAAGGACACCGGCCCGGTTGCCCTTGCGGACGGGCAGGAGGTGGGGAGTTATACCGACGGCACGCTGACAATTTCACCGGATTATCAGGGTGACAGGGTTGGACTGGCAAGAAAGTTGCTTGAAGATGCCATAAAAACTTTTGATAATGAACGGGGAGCTGTAACACCTTACGGAATTGATGAACCCTTATATCATGGCTCAAACGTAGAAATAGACAAACTCCAGGTGGGGATTGATGGAGGCATACACGTAGGCACAAAAGAACAAGCAGAGATGCGAAATTCTAAACACGTGTATGAAGTCACTGTTCGCATCAAAAAAGCAAAGAGGGAACGAGACACCGGAGGAGATTGGAAAACTAAAATTGAGAAAGCAAAGAAAGCCGGATATGACGGAATAGTTTACCTGAATAGGTATGAAGGTATAGATCGCGAACAATATCTAAAATTATTGGATGAAGGGTGGACGGGGGAAAAACTCGACGCTTTATCTGATAAAGAATTTAAGAAGTTGTTCCCCTCAATGCGAGATTCATATATTGTGTTTTCACCAGACCAGATTCTTGAGCAGAGTAGTATTGTTTCATCTATCCGCAACACCCTCAACGAAAAAGGTTCCATCGACCTTACCCCTATTGTAGACCTCGGCCGTTCCGTCTACCAGCAGGGCGCAACCACCTTTGAAAAGTTCTCTCAGCGCATACAGGAGCTTGTCGGGAACGCATGGGACAAGGTGAAGGATTTTGTCAGGCAGGCGTGGGATGTTATCAGCAATGAACGGGGGAGCATCACTATTGATGAAGGCGGTAAGCGGGGACAATCATTCGAAGAATTTGAAAAGGTCATTTTCGGTGATGCCAACGTAGGCGACACCTTTGCCGAGGACCCTCTTGCCAAGCATATGAGCAAGGCGGAATTGAAGGCATTCCGTGAAAAGGGGATGCTCGACGCCCGAGTAGACGACCTTAAAGAATCCATATCCGCGTTGAAGGATGAGATCAGGCGGGCCCGGACCCTTGCCAATGACTTCTTTCGCGCCGGCCGCAAGATAGGCGCCCTCGATCAGCTTGAGCGCGTCCATCAGATGGAGGCCATGCGGAAACAGCGGCAGGCTATCATCAGGGAAGGGACGAAGCTCAAAAACTGGTTGAAGTCCGCTGAAAAGAAATATCCCAAGATGACCACCATCGACCCCGAGTACCGGGCCGCGATCCAGAGCGCCCTTGACCTTAATGCCGACGCCCTTGAAAACTTCATCCTGACACAGTTGCAGGCCGGGGATGTGTTCATGCTCGACGAGGGGCAGATTGACCTTTTACGGGATGCCGATGTTGAGAAGCCGACCATTGAAGACCTGAGAAACAGGGTGTCCATCGTCAAGCAATTGCTCTACCAGGGACGGAAACAGAGACAGATTGAGATAGCGAACGAACGGTTTGAACGCCGGGAACTGATAAACGGGATCAACGACGAGATCAGGACGGCGTGGGGCATCCCCGAACTCTCCTTCACTGAACAACTCAAGGCAGAATACTTCGTGACGGCGCAGAAGGACATGCCGGGTAAGATAAAGGCGCTGGGCCGCATGATGCAGAACGTCGCCTCCGTCCTGAGAAAGGCCGAATACATCATCGAAAACCTTTCGGGGTACAAGGAAAACTCCCTGTTGAAGCGTGCCACGTTCGACAAGATTGTTGAGGCCGAACGGGTAGAAATCAACCTGTCGAAAGAGTCTTCAAAGATGGTCATGGATGCCTTTTCACTGATAAAGGACGACTACGCGGCGGGCAAGCTCGACAGTCTCATGACCGTGCAAGGCCTTACGATGGAGCGCAAGAAGGCCATAGCCATAGCCCTGAACAGCGGTAATGAAGGGAACAGAAGGGCATTGACGGAGGGCACGAACGGAGAACTTACCAGCGAGAGAATTGATGCCATAGTGAACTTTCTCGAACCCAACGAGAAGGCCTTTGTCCGGGCAATCTGGAACGTCCTCGAATGGCAGCGGCCGCATTTGCAGAAGGCATACCGGAGCATGACTGGGGAAAATATGAAGCTCGTCGAAGGGCAGTATTACCCGCTGATGTTCGATAAGCGGTACGCCACGAGGATAGCGCAGGCGCAGGAGGAACAGAACCTTTTCCGGCTTTACGGGAGCATAGCAAGCGTGGGGCGGGGGTTCACGAAGTCGAGGACGGGCGGGACAATGGCGGTTGACCTCGATTTCATGCGGATACTCGAACATATCGACGACGTGAATCACTTTGTCGCCTATGGTCAGGCGGTACGGGACGTGAACCGGGTGATCAGCAACAACATCGTGAAGCAGGCCGTCGAGAACGCGATAGGTGAACCGTACAACAAGATGCTTAAACGGTGGCTTAAATCCATAGCCAATCCTCAATATGAATCCCTTCCCGGTTGGGACAGGATTATGGGAAGGATCAGGAATAATTCAGCCACGGCCATTCTCGGCTATTCCCTGTCGACAACCTTTTTGCAGCCCCTTGCCATAACGCAGACCATCAACCGGCTTGGAGTCACGGACACGCTCAAGGGCTTCACTGAGTTCTATAGGGATTGGGGCGCGTTGAGCCAGTTTGTGAGCGAGAGTTCACCCTTCATGTCGATGAGGACAAACAGCTTCGACGCGACGTTGAAAGAGATCATGGACGGCGACAAAGACAAGGTATGGAATCAGGGTAAGGCGACGGAGAAGATAAAACAGTCCTTTTTCTCCCTTATCGGCTTGACTGACAAAATGGCCACGATGCCGACGTGGTATGCGGCCTATCAGAAGGAAATGGCGAAATCCCAGGATCACCAGAAGGCGGTTGATTTCGCAGACGAGATAGTCAGGCAATCACAGTCATCGGGGATGCCGAAAGACCTTGCGGAAGTCCAGCGGGGCAACAACACCCGCAAGGCGTTCGTCATGTTCTATTCCTACTTTTCGACGACATACAACGAGATGGCGCGGAGCGTCGACCTTGTGAAGCACAAAAAGATCGGGTATCTGGGTCTCATGCGGTCCTTCTTCTGGATGATGATGGTCCCGGCAATCTTTCAGGCCATTGTCAAAAACCGGGGGTTCTACGACGAGGACGAACCGGAAAAGGAAATTCCCCTTGAGATAGCAAAAGAGCTTGTAGGCTACGGCGCAGGGACAATTCCGGTACTCGGGAGTGCCATTAACTCCTTCATGAGCAATTACGAATACAGACCCGCGCCGGCCATGGATGTGGTCAAACAGTCGGCGATCCTGGCACAGACCACGAAGAAGCTCATTTCCGGGGATACGTCCTATCACGGAAAGGGCGTTCACCCTGCCCTGAGAAGCGGTTCCATGCTTGCCGGGTATGCCTTCGGCCTTCCATCACGGCAGGCCATGAGAATAGCGGACGAGGCGTGGAACGCATACGACGAGGGCGAGGTATCATGGAAGAATCTGTATGGTCTTGTCTACAAGGAACAGAAGAAATAAGGAGGCTGCTCAATGTCAGTAATGGATGTCACCCCGAGAGTATCGTATAACTGCAACGGCTCACTTGAGTCGTTCAGCTTCACCTTCCCTATTATCGTATCGTCTGATTTACAGGTGATTCTCAGGAACAAGGCAACGAACGTGGCGACGGTCTTGACGGAAACCACACATTACAGTGTTGCCGACTCGGACGGCGTGACGGGTTCCCTTGCTGATTATGAGAACGGGGGGACGATCACGACGACCGTCGTTTACAGTTCAACGTATGAGATAACCCTTGTGCGGGCGGTTCCCTATACTCAGGCGGCGGTGTTCTCGGAAGGGATGCAGACGCTGTACGCAAACTTTGAATCTGCCCTCGACAAGCTCACGATGCAGGTTCAGCAACTTAGAGATAAACTGGATCGTTCACCGTATTGCCCCGCCGAAGATCCTACCACCCTCGACATGGAGATGCCGAACGCCACGAAGAGGGCGAACAAGTACGCTTATTACGATGCCAATGGAGAGCCTACGGCAGTAGCGGTCATCGACACCGGAACGTTGTCACTCAGCGTATGGGCGGAAACCCTGGTGGATTCCGATAATGCGGCGGAAGGCCGGGCCGTTCTTGAACTGGACAATCTGACAAACGATGTGCAGGCAAAGGCCGACTTCACCGGATACGACGAAAAGACGACCTTCCATGATGACGACATCGTATTGGTGAACGATAGCGAAGCCTTAAATGTGGTTAAGCGGATGAGCGTTGCCAATCTAAGGGGTTTTCCCGCTGGAACTTTGGACGGCGACATGTACTACCGCGCCTCCTCTGCCCTTGCCCGTCTGGCCAAAGGGACAGCCAATCATAAGCTGTTCATGAACGCAGGGGCGACGGCTCCCGAATGGGCGAAGGGAATAGCTATTGTCGGCGGTACCCGCGACATGGCATCGGACACGGCAGACGTGTCCTACAGCGGCGCGGGCTTCAAACCTTCCGCGCTGATAGGCTTCGGGGCCGTATCAGGGACATTCATCGCCTGCTTCAACGGGATATACGACGGCACCACAACAAACAGTATTTGCGATAATGGCGCGGTGACGGCGTATACCTACCTACAGGCCAACAACTTTTTGACGTTCCTTGAGGCAGCGGGGAAGATGCAGAACGCGACAGTCAAATCTTTGGATGCTGACGGTTTCACTTTAGCGTGGACACGCACGGGGACTACGGCATCAGCGACAATAACATTTTATGCGCTCTGCCTGCGATAAGGAGGACATATGAAAAGGGTATCCATAGAGAGAGCAACAGGTAAGATCATAGAGATGCAGTTCGGCGGCGACGAGGACGAGGCTCTAAGGGATGCCCGCCTCGCCACGCTGACCACCAACGCCCTGAACGCAGGGTATACCGCCGACCAGATCGAGGTGAAGTGGGTCACAGACGAGGAATATGCCGCGCTTATCGCCCCGACAGCGGAAGAAGTGGCGGCACAGATGAAACAGCAGGCCATAGACGGTATCCAATCCATCCTTGACGCTCAGGCCAAGGCTTATGGCTTCGATTCC
>MVQQ01000200.1 GCA_002067555.1 Syntrophorhabdus sp. PtaB.Bin184 | reverse complement strand
GCAGTTTGCGTCGATGACCCAGCTTCCGGGTTTTGAGAAGCTCGCACGGCCCGAATACGAGAAGAACAAGGGGCGTATCGCGGACGTCAGGAACCTGAACGATATGATAAACGCATGTACAAGGACGAAGACGACGGCAGAGATGATCGAAATGTGCAACAAGGCGACCATAGCGATCTCCAGGGTGAACACCGTCGAGGAGGTCATTGAGGACGAGTATGTGAAGAACGCCATGCTGACCTCCCGGGACCCCAGGACGGGCACGCAGATCTGGATGGCGCCGCCCCCGTTCATGACGCCTTTCCTCAAGGAATCGAACCGCCAGATGACCTTCCCGCCGAGGTTCGGGGAACACAACGCCGAGGTGTACGGAAGCATTGGGTATTCACAGGAAGAGATTGCCGGTCTCAAGAAAAAGGGGATCATATAGCCTTCCTTTCGAACGAGGGCAGCATGGGTCTTGTCGACAACATCCTGAAGGGCGATGAAAAGAGCGCGGCCCGGCTCATCACCGGGATAGAGAACGGCGAACGGGAGGCCTACCGGGAGCTCTCGCTTCTTTTCCCGCACACGGGTAAGGCGCATATCATCGGGGTGACAGGTCCTGCCGGGGCAGGCAAGAGCACACTCATAGGACAGCTTGCCCTCATGCTTTCGGGTAAGGGCAGGAGTGTTGGGGTCATAGCTACTGACCCGACAAGCGTCAACGGAAAGGGTGCCTTTCTCGGTGACCGCGTTCGCATGAAGGGGGCCGAAGAGCAGAACGTCTTCATCCGGTCCATGGCGCATCGCTCCCACCCGGGGGGCATCGCCAGGGCCGCCGCCGCTGCGGCCTACGTGATGGAGGGTCTGGGCAAGGACCACATCATCGTGGAGAGCATCGGTGCCGGGCAGACGGACAAAGACCTCTTCTTTCTCTGCGACACGGTCGTCACGGTCTTCACTCCTGAATACGGCGATGAGGTGCAGCTCTTCAAGGCAGGGCTCATGGAGATAGGCGATATCATCGTGGTCAACAAATCGGATGCACCCGGAGCGGACGATGCCGCCCGGGAGATCCTTCTTGCTTCAAGACGCGCTACGCGGTCAAACGGGTGGGACGTTCCCGTTCTCCTCAGTGATGCACAGCATGGTATCGGCATTGACGTCCTCTTGCAAGCGATAGACGACCACTGGCAGCGGTTCGACCGGAAGGGCCGGACGCAGCGGAAGGCGGATAACGTCGAGGCCTTCATGGTGGCCCTTCTGAAGGAGGAGCTGTGGCAGGAGATATCCGGGAGGCTGACCGCCTCCCGGGCATTCAGGGAAATAGCCCGGGAGGTCCGCTCAGGCATGATGGACCCTTACAGCGCAGTGCGGAAGATACTCGATGAATTGGAGCCGAAATGGACTTTTCGCTGACGAAGGAACAGAAGTTCTTCAAGGACCAGGTATCACGGGCGGTGCAGCGCATAGTGGCGCCTTCAGCCGATTCCATCGATCGCAGTGATACCTTCCCCAGGGAGCTGTTCCGTGAACTGGGATCGCTCGGCTATTACGGGATCAGGTACCCGGCGGAGATAGGCGGCATGGGTGCGGACTGTGTCATGTTCACCATTCTTTCGGAGGAACTGGCACGGGCCTCGATCGGTTTCGCGGCGATCGCCACGATGCAGTGCCTCATGGGTACTGACTTCATACACAGGTTCGGTACGGGGGAGCAGAAAGAACGGTGCCTCTTCCCGGCGATCAGGGGAGAGAAGATCGGGACGATCGCATTTACCGAGCCTGACTGCGGTTCCGACCTGGGAGGGATAAAGACCCGGGCGGTGAAGAATGAAAAGGGATACCTTTTGACAGGCCGGAAGCTCTGGATCACGGATGGAGACGTTGCCGATTTCGTCACCGTGGCCGCGACCACGGCGCCCGAGAAAAGACTCGGCGGAATCGGTTTTTTCCTCGTCGAAAAAGGAACGCCCGGTTTCTCCGTGGGGCAGAAGATAGAGAAGATGTCCGCACGGGGAGCAGCGACGATGGAACTCACCTTCGACGGGTGCCAGATCCCATCTGACGGCCTCATGGGTGAGGAGGGGAAGGGTGCGAAGTACCTGAACGATATCCTCAGCGAGATACGGATCATGATAGCCGGTCTGGGACTTGGCCTCGCGAAGAGCGCCTTCGTGTCGGGCCTTCGGTACGCGCGGCAGCGCGAGGCCTTCGGAAGACCCATCGGCACGTTTCAGCTCATAGAGGAAAAGATAGCGGAGATGGAGGTGCGGATCAGGTCAGCCGAGCTTCTCACCTACCATGCCGCGTGGCTGAAGGACAGGGGTTCCCTGACGGTGAAAGAGGCCGCCATGGCGAAGTTCTACTCGACGGAGACCGCCTGTTTCGTCGTCGACGAGGTGTCGAGGATACATGGCGCCTACGGTGTGGCCGAAGAATACCCGGCCCAGAGATATTTCAGGGATGGCCGCTTCCTCCTTTTCGGAGGAGGGACGTCGGAGATACTGAAGACGATCATCGCGAAAGACACGATGAAAAAATGTGAGTTCGAGATCAACTGAAGGAGGGGTCTATGGATTTTGCGTTTACAGAGGAGCAGCAGTTCTTCAAGAAGATCATAACAGACACCGTTGACCGTATGGTCGTGCCCAAGGCCCGCGAGATCGACGAGAAGGACGAGTTCCCCTGGGAACTGTGGAAGGAGTTTACGAAGCTGGGATATCTCGGCCTGCGCTACCCCGAGGAGATAGGCGGCATGAACGCCGACCCGGTGACGGCAATGATCTTTTACGAGCAGATCGCCCGCGGTTCCGTCGGATTCGCCCAGAGCGTTATCATGAATATCCTCATGGGCACCTATTTCGTGTACCGCTTCGGCTCTCAGGCCATAAAGGAGCGCTGTCTCTACCCGGCGATGAGAGGGGACAAGGTAGCGACCATGTGTTTCACGGAGGACCAGTCGGGTTCCGACCTTTCCGCCACGAGGACGACGGCGGTCAAGGACGGCAACGAGTGGATCATAAACGGCACGAAGATGTGGATCACAAACGGCCCCCACGCCGATTTCGCGACGGTGCTTGCAACGACGGACCCCTCGCTCGGAGCGAAAGGACTCAATTTCTTCCTTGTCGAGAAAGGGACCCCCGGATTTTCACCCGGCCAGATCCTCGACAAACTCGGGTGCCGGGGAACGATAACCGGTGAGCTCGTCTTCGACAACGTGAGGATACCGGAAGAGAATCTGCTGGGTATGGAACTGAACAAGGGCGTCGAGTACCTCGCTGAGATCCTCGACGAGGTGAGGGTCATGACGGCCGCCATGGCGATGGGAATAGCCCAGGCGGCTTACGACGAGGGTCTCGAGTACGCGAGGAAGAGAATAGCCTTTGGAAAACCCATCGGAACCTATCAGCTCATCAGGGCGAAGTTCGCCGATATGGCGACGGAGATGGAGGCGAGCAGGCTTCTCATCTACTCGGCGGCGTGGAAGATGAAAGAGGGGCTTCCAAGCCGTCTTGAGGCTGCCATGGCAAAGATGTTTGCGACCGAAACGTGCCTGAAAGTGGTCGACGAGGTGACGAGGATATGGGGTGCCAACGCCTTCGCGAACGAATACAATCCCCAGCGGCATTTCAGGGACGCGCGCTTTCTCCTCTATGGAGGCGGCACGCACGAGATCCTCAAGGACTTCATGGGAAGGATGATCATCGGCAAGTGACACGTATGATTCCCCCCAGGGGATGTGAGGTGTGATGAAATGAACATTCTGGTTCTTGTCAAACAGGTGCCGGACCCCGAGGCTCTCATCGAGATAGCGGCGAGCGGTAAGGACCTCAATGTGGAGCCCAAATTCGCCGTGAACCTTTTCGATGAGTTTGCTCTCGAAGAGGCGCTCAGGATACGGGAAAAGCACGGCGGCACGGTGAAGGCGATCTCCCTCGGGGGTCCGAAGGCGATAGAGGCCCTGCGTACGGCCATCGCCATGGGAGCGGACGAAGCCGTGCTCATCGAGGATGAGGCCTTTGCGGCAGGCGACGGGTACAACACCGCTCTTGCGCTCAGCAGGGTCCTCAAGAAGGAGACCTTCGATATCGTGCTCACGGGTAGACAGGCCATAGACGCGGACCGCGGCGAGGTTCCCCAGATGGTGGCCCAGTTCCTGGGTTTGCCCCACGTGGGTGTTGTTGTGAAGCTGGACATTTCTGACGGCAAGGCCGTGGCGGAATCGTCTCTCGAGGGAGCGAAGGAGATCGTCGAGGTTGCTCTTCCCGCTGTCTTCACAGCGCAGAAGGGTCTCAACGAGCCCCGGGTTCCCCTGATCACGGGTGTCATGAAGGCCATGAAGGTGCAGATACCGAGGATTGCCGTTGAGGACCTGGGGCTCACGAAGGACATGGCCGCCCCGGAGAATTCAAAGACCAGGATAGTGCGCTATCTGCCGCCGAAGAAGCGGCCGGCGGTGCAGATCATCCCGGGGGAAGCCCGTGAAGCTGCGGCCGAGGCGGTGAGGATCCTCATCGACGTCGAGAGGGTCATATAAGACAGGGGGAAAGATGGACAAGGTCCTTGTGTTCGTGGAAACGAAGGGTGACGAACCCAGGAAGGCATCCCTGGAACTCCTCTGCGAGGCGGAGAAGCTGGCCGCAAGCGGCAGGTTCAGCGTGGAGGCGGTGTGTTTCGGCACGATGTCCGATGCTCTCAGGGAAAAACTCCTTGCCTCAGCGCGCAAGCTGATTCGTTTCAATGATCCCGAACTCGCGGTATACAGCCCGGAGGGCTACGCCCGCGCGCTGGCAGGCTATGCCGCCGAGACGGGCGCGCGGATGATCGTGGCCGGGGCGACGGGAACAGGCCGCGACTTTCTCCCCCGTGTTGCCATTATGCTTGGAACAGGCATGGTCTCCGACGTGACGGGGGCGAACTGGTTCGACGAGCCGATGACGTTTGTGAGACCCATGTTCGGGGGCAAGGTCTTCGCGGAGGTCGCCTTCCCGGCTTCTCCCGTGGTTGTGACGGCGCGTCCCAACAGCTTTGCCATGGATATACCTGAAGGGATCAAGGGGGAGTACGAGGAAAGGACCGCGGGGTCGCTTGCGGGTGCCATTCATACCCGTGTCGTTCGCGTCGAGGAGACAAAGGGTGACGCCGTGGACCTCACCGAGGCCGACCTCATCGTGGCGGGTGGACGGGGGCTCAAGGCGACGGAGAACTTCAAGCTTGTCGAGGAACTGGCCGCGGCCATAGGCGGCACGGTCGGAGCCACGCGGTCCGTCGTCGACGCGAAATGGCGGGACCAGGCTGACCAGATAGGGAAGAGCGGCAAGACGGTGTCCCCGAAACTCTACATCGGAGCGGGCATCTCGGGTGCCATCCATCACATCATGGGAATGGACACGTCGAAGGTGGTCCTTGCCGTCAACCGCGACCCCAACGCGATTATCTTCAACTATGCCAATTATGGCATCGTCGGTGACCTTTTCGAGGTGCTCCCGGCCATGACGGAAGAGATCAGAAAGCGCAAGGAAAGGGGATAGGTGGTTCCTCGTGGATAAGATCGATGCCATTGTTGTCGGAGGGGGGCTTGCGGGGCTGTCCGCGGCGTATCGCCTCGCGGATGCCGGCAAACAGGTGATACTCCTCGAACGCGGCGACGCCCCGGGGAGCAAGAATGTGACGGGGGGTCGCATCTACGTCGATCCCATCCGGCCGTATCTTCCCGGGATCATCGATTCCGCGCCCTTTGAACGCCATGTTGTCAGGGAGATGATCACCGTTCTCGACGAGGGCAGTGCCCTGCAGTTCGAATACGGGAATGAGAAATGGAAGAAGGAGCCCTTCATGAGCCACACCGTTCTGAGGGCGAAGCTCGACGGCTGGCTTGCGGAACAGGCGACGGCGAAGGGCGCCTTCATCATCCCGCGGAAGAAGGTGGACGAACTCCTTTACGAGGACGGACAGGTGGCAGGGATTCGGTCCGGCACCGAAGAGATCGGGGCCCACGTTGTCATAGCAGCCGACGGTGCACTGTCCTTCCTCACGCAAAAGGCAGGCTTAAGACAACCCCACAGGCCGGAGAACCTGGCGGTGGCGGTGAAGGAGATATACCAGCTCGATGAGAAGACGATCGAGGAGCGTTTCGGCCTTGGTTCCGATGAGGGACTGGCGGGACTTTTCATGGGGTCCGTGACGCGGGGCATGTTCGGGGGAGGCTTTCTCTACACGAACCGCGACACCCTGTCGGTGGGTCTCGTCGTCGGCATCGATTCCCTGATACACGGCGCGGGAAATATCGACGCTCCGGGGCTCATGGAGGGTTTCACCGGGCGCCCCGAGGTAGAGCGGTGGATACGGGGAGGCGAGCTCAGGGAATACTCGGCACACGTCATCTCCGAGGCGGGGATAGGCGCGGTCCCTAAGCTGTACAGGGGCGGCATGCTTGTCGCGGGCGACGCGGCGGGCTTTGCGCTTAACCTGGGTCTTACGGTGAGGGGCATGGAATTCGCCATCGCCTCGGGTGTGATGGCCGCCGACACCGCCGTCATGGCCCTTAACGGAAACGACGTTTCAGAGGCTTCCCTGTCGAGCTACGAGAAGAGATTGAGAGAGAGCTTTGTGCTGCCCGACATGGAGACCTTTCGCCATTCCCGGGAGGTCCTTGACAGGCAGAGGTTCTTCACCGTTTACCCCAGGTTCATGTGTGAGCTTTTCGACGAGCTTTTCACCGTGGGAGACAGACCGAAGGAGGGTCTCTACAAGACGGCCAAACGGGTTGCGAAGAAGTATGTGCTCAACATGGAGACCCTGAAGGACCTTCTGGCGGCGAGGAGATTATGACCATGAAAGTGGAAGAGAAGCTTGCCCTCAACGCGATAAAGAACGACACAAAGAGTCACATCCTTCTCGATCAGGGTGTTTGCGCGGCCTGCAGGGAGCGCATGTGCATCGCGGTCTGCCCGGCGCACCTGTATTCCATGAACGAGGAGACGGGAGAGATGGCCGTCGAGTATGCCGGATGCCTGGAATGCGGCACCTGCATGATAGCCTGTATCTATGGTTCGATAACCTGGGATTATCCGGGGGGTGAATTCGGCGTACAGTACAGATATGGTTGATAAGACACCAAACGCGCGGACTGAATGGAGAAGAAATGAAGGATACCTCAAGAAAGACATCGGCAGGAATGGGTCCCCTCAAGGGGATCAAGGCCCTGGGAAAACCCCGTTCGATGGGGGATGTGGCCTATGATTATCTCAAGCAGGCCATCGTCAAGGGGGACATCCCCCCGGGACAGCGCCTCATTGAGAACCAGCTTTCGGCACAGATGGAGGTGAGCCGGGTTCCCGTGCGGGAGGCGGTGAAGAAACTGGAACAGGAAGGCCTCGTGGAGCGCAGCGGGGTCCGCGGGTTCGTTGTGAAGGGCCTCAACCGTGAGGAGATCGAGGAGACCCTGGGCATCAGGGCCCTTCTCGAAAGTTACGCCGCCTACCTGGCCACGGAGCACATCACCGAGGCGATACTGAAGAAACTGGAAGACAGCATAGAAGCTTACAGGAAGGTTTTTGAGAAGAAAGGCAACAACACGGACAGGCTCATGCAGCTCAACACCCAGTTCCACGAGATCATATACAAGGCGGCGGGGAGCGGCAAGCTCTACTCCCTGATAAATTCCTTCAGGGATGCCATACATCGTTACCGGAGGCCCCTTCTCGCCTGTGAGGATTACGCGAGGGTATCGTTGCGTGACCACGAGAAGATGGTCGAGGCGATGCGAAAGAAAGACAAGAAGAAGGTCGAAGAACTGGTCAGGAAGCATATCCTGAGAGGGATGGACATCATCATTCAGGAACTCGACGCGGGCAAAACAGTGTAGCGGCAAACAGGGATGATGAGACAAGGAAGGAGGCACTGATTTGGACACAAGGCCCATCAAGATCTTAGTTGCGAAGCCCGGACTGGACGGACACGACCGCGGGGCAAAGGTGGTCGCCCACGCTCTCAAGGAAGCCGGTATGGAGGTGATCTACACGGGACTGCACCGGACGGTGGATCAAATCGTCAGGATAGCCATCCAGGAGGATGTGGACGTCATCGGTCTGTCCATCATGAGCGGAGCCCATATTCCCATCACGGAGAAATTGATGAAGAAGGCGCGCGAGGAGGGGATCGACGACAGGATGGTCGTCGTCGGCGGGGTCATACCCGCCCGGGATATCCCGAAACTCAAGGAGCTGGGGGCCAAAGGGGTGTTCCCCGGGGGGACACCGTTCTCGGAGATCACGAGCTTCATCAATGAAAACGTGAAGAAGTCCTGAGGAGGCGTGCAATGGGAGTGGCGAAATACACCAAGGATGAGAAGGACAGGATCACCGACGTGACCCTGCAGTCGGGAATACATGTCAAGGCGTGCTATGGCCCCGAGGACTTGGAACGCATAGGATTCTCCTATGAGAAGGACCTTGCGCCGCCGGGCCAGTATCCCTTCACCCGCGGGATACATCCCGAGGGTTTCCGGAGCCGGGCATGGACGACGCGGCAGTACACCGGCTTCGGCACGCCCGAGGAATCGAACGAGCGTTTCAAGCTCATGATATCCCATGGCCAGACGGGTCTCAACGTCGCCTTCGACCTTCCCACGCAGATGGGCTATGATTCCGACGACCCCATGGCCGAGGGTGAGGTGGGCAGGGTCGGAATGGCCATCGATTCTCTCAGGGATTTCGAGATCGCCTTCAAGGACATCAACCTCGAGAAGATAGGCTCCGGTCTTACGATCAACGCCGTCGCCTCGATCATGCTGGCCATGTATCAGGCTGTGGCGGAGAAATACGGGTTCGATCCAAAGAAGATCTCGGCGACGCCGCAGAACGACATCCTGAAAGAGATGATCGGAAGAGGCTCCTGGATCTTTCCCGTTGAACCCGCTGTCAACCTCATCGGCGACACTATCGAGTATTCCATGAACGTACTGCCGCGGACAAACCCTGTGAGCATATGCGGTTACCATATCCGGGAGTCGGGGGCCACGCCCGCCCAGGAGATAGGCTATGCTATTCTTATCGCCAACGCCTATATAGATAACGTCCTGAAACGGGGATACGACGTTGACGATTTTGTCGGCCGATTTTCCTTCAACCTCAACGTTTTCGGCAACATCTGGGAACAGGTCGCCAAGTTCAGGGCGGCACGCAAGCTCTGGGCGCGGAACCTCAAGGAAAAATACGGCGTGAAGAAGGACTCGAACATGTACCTCAGGGGTCTTTTCGGAGGAGGCGGTTACGGTCTCACCAAGGCACAACCCGAGAACAACATCATGCGCGGCGCCTATTACGCCCTTTCCGCCGCTCTGGCCGGGGCCCAGACGATCGCCCTGTGCAGCTATGACGAGGCGTACACCATCCCGACGCCCCACTCCGCGATCATATCCCTTCGCACCCTCCAGCTCCTCATGGACGAGATCGGCCTGAGGGACACCGTGGACCCGCTGGCGGGCAGCTATTTCATCGAGACGATCACGAAGGAGATGGAAGGGAAGATAGAAGAGGAGATGGACAAGATCGAAAAGGCCGGCGGCATCGTGCAGGCGGTTGCCACCGGTTATGTGCAGCGACTTGTATCACAGCAAGCCTACGCGTATGAAAAGGGATTGCAGTCAGGGGAACTGAAGAAAGTGGGGCTCAACATCTACACCGAGGGCGAACCGATGGAGGTGGAGCTCCACGAATACACGGGGGAGTCCGCGAAAAAGCAGGTCGAAGCCTTGAAGCAACTCCGCCGGGAGCGCAACGACCGGGAAGTGACGCGTACCCTCAAGGAACTGGAAACGGCGACGAGAGCCGGAAAGAACGTCATGCCCTATCTCGTGGAGGCGTGCAAGGCATACGCAACGGTGGGTGAGATGGCCAGGGTCTTCAGGAACGTATTCGGAGAATTCGAGGAACCGGGTCTCTTCTAGGGCAGGGGGGCAATGGAAAGGGGAGCCCGGACCGTTCACGCCAGTCCGGGCGATCCCGGTGAGTTCCGTATCCGGTTTTGTTTTTTTAAGCGGTTCAAGCGGTTCAAGCGGCTTGAACGGTTCTCAAAAGGGGGATCACATGCAAGACAGGTATTACCGGCTGGGTTGTGATATCGGAGGCACCTTCACTGATTTTGTCCTGCTCAATGACCAAACGGGAGAGATAAAGACCGGCAAATGCCTGACCACGCCCCGGGACCCGTCGGATGCCGTGGAGGAGGGGATACGGGGCCTCGAGAAGACGACCCCCGATTTCGTGGGCAAACTGGACGAGCTCATCCACGGGACAACGCTCGTCATCAATTCCATAATCGAGAGAAAGGGAGCGAGAACGGGCCTCATTACGACGAAGGGGTTCAGGGACATCCTGGAGATAGGCCGCGAGATCCGCTACGCACCCTACGATATATTCGCGGAATTCCCGCAGCCGCTGATCCCCAGGAGGTTCCGCCTGGAGGTGGATGAGAGGATACGCAGCGACGGGACCATCCTCAAACCTCTCGACCCGGAAGACGCGAGAAGGACTGTGAGGGCGCTTCTCGATATGGGTGTCGAGTCCATCGCCGTGTGCCTTATCAATTCCTTTGAGAACCCGGTCCATGAGCGCATGATCGAAGAGATCATCCACAGGGAGGCCCCGGAGGTCTCCACATCCATTTCCTATCACGTCCTTCCCCAGATAAAGGAATACGAAAGGACGAGCACCACGGTGACGAACGCCTACGTGAAGCCCCTCACGGGACGATACCTGTCGAAGCTTTCAGGACGGCTCGAGTCCATAGGCTTCACGGGCAAGCTTTTCATCATGCTGTCAAGCGGAGGTGTCACTTCTGTCGATACGGCCGCGCAGTTTCCCGTGCGCATCATCGAGTCGGGGCCAACGGCGGCGGTCATCGCCGGCCAGTATTACGGGAAGCACTTCAACATCCCCGAGATGTTCTGCTTCGACATGGGCGGCACGACGGCGAAGTCGTGCCTTATCCAGAAAGGGGTGGCCGGTGTTGTTCCCACCTTCGAGGTGGGAAGGGTCCAGAGGTTCATGAAGGGAAGCGGGCTCACCATCCAGGTTCCCGTCGTCGACCTCATGGAGATAGGCGCCGGTGGCGGCAGCATCGCGAAGGTGAGCAAACTGGGAACGTTGCAGGTGGGGCCCGAAAGCTCCGGCGCGGACCCCGGACCCATCTGCTACGGCAGGGGAGGGCAGGATCCCTGTGTGACGGACGCCGACCTGCTGCTCGGCTACCTCGACGAGAACTACTTCCTCGGCGGGACGATGAAGCTCGACAAGGAGGGGGCGCGACGTGGCGTCGAGGAGAAGATAGCGAAGCCGCTGGGCGTTTCTTTTATTCAGGCCGTCTGGGGCATACACGACCTCATCAACGAGACAATGGCGGCGGCGGCGAAAACACACATTGCGGAAAAGGGCGGCAACCCGAAGATCGTCACCATAGCGGCCTTCGGCGGCGCCGGCCCCGTCCATGCCTACGGGCTTGCCAAGAAACTGGGGTCGCCGCGGATGCTCATTCCGCCGAACGCGGGAGTCGGGTCAGCGATGGGGTTCTTTACGGCCCCGCGGGCCTTCGACCTTTTGAGAAGCCACAAGGTATCCCTGGGCGACGCCTCCTTCGGGGACATAGAGGAGATCTTTAAAGGGCTTGAACAGGATGCAGCCGAGATACTGAAGAAGGAGGCCACGACCGACACGATTCGATTTGAACGGTCCCTTGACATGCGTTTCGTAGGGCAGGGTTCGGAGATGAACATCTCCGTGCCCGACGGGGATTTCACGAAGGTGACGAAGGCCGAGGTCAGGCAGCGTTTTGATGACGCCTACCAGAAGCTCTACGGAAGGACATACCCGGATTCGGAGGTTGAGTTCATCAACTTCAAGGTCAGGGCCAGCCTCCCCGAGAAGCTTCTGCAGTTACCGAAGATCGAAGGAAAGGGCGGGACCCTCGACAGGGCGGTCAAGGGTCAGCGGCTTGCCTATTCGCCCGTTTCGAAGGATTTCATCCCCTATACCGTTTACGACCGGTACGGTCTCTTTCCGTCGGCGCGATTTCCCGGCCCTGCGATCATCGAAGAGAAAGAATCCACTCTCATCGTGGGTGAGGACGCCCGCGTATCCGTCGACGACTTCGGGTTCCTCTGGATCGACCTCAAGGAGGTGTGCTGATGGCTCGTACGTTCGATCCGATAACACTCGAGATCCTCTGGAGACGGCTTATCTCCATTGTCGATGAAGCGGACGGCAGCGTCGCACGCACCGCCTTTTCGAGTCTCCTCAGGGACGCGCACGATTACACCTGCATGTTCACCGACCGTTTCGGCAGGGAACTGGCGCAGGGCACCTTCGCCACACCGGGGCAGTCGGGCGCGATGGCACTCGGCATCAAGAACCTTGTGAACAAGTATCCCCTTGACTTCTACAGCCCGGGAGACGCCTTCATCACCAATGATCCCTGGGCGCTCGCGGGACATCTCAACGATGTCTGCGTCATGAGCCCCATATTCTATAAGGACAGACTGGTCGCATTCACGGCCTGCGTTTTCCATCATTCGGATATCGGCGGACGGGTAGCGTCCGACAACCACGATGTCTTCGAGGAGGGGATCTTCATTCCCCTGGTGAAACTCTACGACAGGGGCGTACTCAACGAGTCCGTTCTCGACCTCATCCGCTGGAACGTGAGGACCCCCGATGAGGTCATCGGCGATATCCGTTCCCAGATAGCCGCGAATCATGTTTGCGGGGAGAAGATCTGCCAGATGCTGAAAGAGAGCGACCTCGACAGCCTCGACGACCTCGCCGACCAGATCATCGGTCTCACCGAGAAGAGCATGAGGGAAGAGATCGAGAAGATCCCCGACGGGGTGTACCGGACGAGGGGTGTCATAGAGCAGATGAAAGGGAAGGATGACATCATCATCGAGGCGAAGGTGGAGATCAAGGGGAGCGACATCATCGTCAATCTCGAGGGGTCGTCGGGACAGGTGAACTGGGGCGGCAATGTGGTGTACAATTTCACGTACGCCTATGTCTTCATGGCAATAAAGAGCATGTTCGCGCCCGACATCCCAAACAATGACGGATGCGCACGACCGATCAGACTGACCGCGCCCGAGGGAACCGTGGTCAACTGCAAGTTCCCCGCGGCGGTGGCGGCACGCATGGGAGTGGGCCACTTCCTGACGGAGGTCATCTACCGGGCACTGTCCGATGTGTTGCCCGACAAGGTGATAGCCGCGTCAGGCGGCACACCGGCGGCGATGAACGTCTTCTATGGGAAGAGAAAGGATGCGAGGTCCTGGCACAGCGTCATCATCAGGGGCGGCGGCATGGGCGCGGGGGCGCGCAACGACGGCAACTATGTCTACATCTTCCCGGCCAACGGTGCGAACACGCCCGTTGAGATCTTCGAGAGCGACACGCCGCTTATCGTGGAGAAGCGGGAGATACTCGTCGATTCCGGTGGTGCCGGCAGGACGAAGGGCGGGCTGGGGAAGCGGGAGGTATTCAGGATCCCTGATGATGAGTATGCCCCCATTCCCCCTGTCAATCTGGGAATCCAGGCGGGTCGTTACATCTATCCGGCGGAGGGCCTTTTCGGAGGAAAGCCCGGGGCGAAGGCACAGTTCCTGGTGAACGGCGTGCCGGGGAATTCCTACGGACTCACCCAGCTCATGCCCGGTGACGTGGTGATCATAGACGCCCCGGGTGGGGGAGGTTACGGCAAGGCCGGTGAACGGGACCCCGAGATGGTGCTCAATGACGTCCGTGAGGGGTACGTGAGCCTTGAAAGTGCGCGAACGGACTACAGAGTGGCTGTCGATCCGAAGATGCTCGAGATCGACGAGGAAGAGACAAGGAAACTGAGACAATGATGAAGGGCATGTCTCTTGAGAGGAGCATGCAACCGGCAAGAGGAGGACAGTGAACATGGAGCGCCCATTCGATTCGAAAGTGAGATCGGAAAAGGAACTGAAGGTTCTCCAGCTCGACGGGCTGAGGTGGACAGTCGAACACGCATACAACGGGTCCATGCATTACCGGCGAAAGCTCGACGAGGCAGGAGTGAAACCGGGGGATATAAAGTCCCTGGGGGATATACACAAGCTGCCCTTCACGACGAGCAAGGATCTTCAGGAGGGATACCCTTTCCCCCTGAGAAGTGTTTCCTTCGAAGATGTGGTGCGCATCCATGCGTCGAGCGGTACGACGGGCAAACGCAAGGTGCTTTGCTACACGGCGAAGGACATCGATGACTGGGCCAACATGTTTGCCCGGTGTTACTCCTACGCGGACTGCACGCCCGAGGACAGGATCCAGATAGCCGTGGGATACGGAGTGTGGACGGCGGGATGGGGTTTCCAGAACGGATGCGAACGTTTCGGAGCTATGTCCATCCCCATCGGCCCGGGGAACACGGACATGCAGTGCCAGTTTCTTGAAGATTTCGGGACGACGGTCATGACCTGCACGGCCTCCATGGGCCTTCTCATGGCGGAACTCATCGAAGAGAAGGGTCTTCGGGGAAAGATCCCCTTGAGGAAGATGATCTTCGGCTCCGAGAGGGCGAGCGATGCCATGCGCCAGAGGATTTCGGAGCTTTCCGGGGTGGCCTATGACCAGCTCTTCGATATACCGGGCATGACGGAGCTTTACGGTCCGGGGACGGGCCTCGATTGCCGCTACCATACGGGCATCCATTACTGGGCCGATTACTATATCCTTGAGATCCTGAACCCGGAGACGCTTGAACCCGTTCCCGAAGGCGAGGTGGGGGAGATGGTGGTGACCACCCTTCGCAAGGAGGCGGCTCCACTTATCCGTTACCGTACGAGGGACCTGACAAGGATCATGCCGGGAAAATGCCCCTGCGGGAGCCTCATGCCCCGCCATGACAGGATACTGGGAAGAAGCGACGACATGTTTATCTTCAGGGCGGTGAACATCTATCCCAGCCATATAGACCAGATACTGTCCGGCATCAAGGAGGTCGGCAGCGAATACCAGATCCGTCTCTTCAGGAAGGACAAGGGCGGCAAGGACCACATGACGATCCGGGTGGAGCGGGCGCAGGGAACGGAGAAGTCCCACGACGCCGACAAGCACATCCGCAAGACCATAGAAAAGGAGGTAAAGAAGCAGGTGCTCGTGAGCTGTGACGTGGAGGTTGAGGATTACGGTTCCCTTCCGAGATCGGAGCGCAAGACGAAAAGGGTCTTCGACGAAAGGGATTCGTAGACGTTTTTGCAGGATAGAAAGGATTGCAAAGGGGGTTCATGTGAAAGCCTGTGATTATCATAAGCCGCATACGGTCAAAGAGGCCATCGACCTCATGGATAGCCTTGAAAACGCGAAGTATATCGCCGGGGGGACCGACGTCATGGTTCTCGCAAGACAGGGGAAGCTCTCCCCGGCGAACCTGGTATCACTGAGAAACATCAGCGGCCTCTCCGGCATCGACATGCAGAACGGCGTCAGGTTGGGTGCCGGGGTGACACACACCAGGATCGCCAACGACGGGTTCATTCGGGAACACTACAGCGCCCTCGCGGAGGGGGCCGGCGTGGTGGGTTCCCGGCAGATACGCAACGTCGCGACCATCGGAGGGAATATTTGTAACGCCGCGCCGTCGGCGGACACGGCATGTCCGCTCCTCGTTCTCGATGCGATCGTTGTTATCAGCGGCACGTCGGGGGACCGCCAGGTCTCCATAGACGATTTTTTCCTTGGACCGAACAGGGTGGCACTGGAAAAGGGTGAGCTCGTAACTGCTTTCGTCATGCCGGCCTTCAGTGCGGGGACGGGTTCTGCCTACATAAAGCACGCGAGGCGTATGGCAATGGACCTGCCCATTCTCGGCATAGCGGCACGGGTGACGGTGAAGATCGGTGGCAACGAGGGCAGCTGCAGGGAAGCCTTTGGCGGTGACGTGTCGGAGACCGTCAAACGTCTCGAGGCGGAAGGGCTCACTCTCGAAGATGTCCGGATCGCCATGAGCGTTGTGGCGCCGCGACCGATACGTGCGAAGAAGGCCGAAGAGAGCCTGAAGGGCAGGACGATCTCGGAGAAGGCCCTAACGGAACTCGGCGAGATTGCGCGGTCGGAATCGCAGCCCCGTGACAGCTTTCGCGGGGAAGCGTGGTACAGGAAGGACATGGTAGGCGTGCTCACGAAACGAGCGGTTCTCATGTCCATTGAGCGCGCGGTGGGGGCGAGCAGCATGGTGTTTCCGGGCAGGCTCTGGTAAGGAGGGGGTTCATTATGAAGAAAGAGGTGGTATTCACTCTGAATAACGAAGAGGTTGCTGTCGAGGTCGATCCGAAATGGACGCTTCTCCACCTGTTGCGGGACGTCCTCGAGCTGACGGGTACGAAGGAAGGATGCGGGGTTGGTGAATGCGGCGCCTGTACGGTGATCGTTGACGGTGAGGCGGTGAACTCGTGCCTGTATCCCGTGATGGAGGTCGAGGGAAGGTCGGTGGTCACGATCGAAGGCGTCGCCTCACAGGACGGCACACTCCACCCCATTCAACAGGCATTCATCGAGAACAACGGTGTTCAGTGTGGCTATTGCACGAGTGGCATGATCATGTCCGCCAAGGCCCTCCTCGACAAGAAGAACGATCCGACGGAGGACGAGATCCGGACCAGCATAGCGGGAAATATCTGCCGGTGTACGGGATACGTCCAGATCGTCGAATCGATACAGCAGGCGGCAGAGAGAATGAAGAAATAGGTGGATCGTTCCGCGGATTTCAATGTCACCGCTGAGTTGTGCTCAGCTTGATCGAGGAGGAGGCAATGGAAAACTTGTTGCATGTTGGAAAGAATACTCCGAGGACCGCTGAAATAGACAAGGTTACCGGTCATGCGGTATATGTCGATGAATACAAACGCCCCGGTATGCTGCACGGGAAGATATTGTACAGCCGGTACGCTCACGCGCGGATCAAATCCATCAACACGGAGAAAGCAAAGAAGCTGCCCGGGGTGCGCGCCGTGATCACCGGGTATGATATCCCCGATGTGAGGGTGGGTTTTCTCGGCGACCAGACGGTCCTGAAGCGTGATGTCGTCCGCCAGTTCAGGGATGAGGTCGCGGCGGTCGCGGCTGTCACACCCGAGATCGCCGAGGAGGCTCTCGGGCTCATAGAGGTGGAATACGAACCGTTACCGGCGATATTCGATCCCGTGGAGGCCATGAAGCCGGACGCGCCTCTCATCCATGAGACCGACGCGAGGGGCCGTCCGCTGAGGAGCAACATACTTCCCCTGCCGTGGAAGTTCTCTGCCGGGGACGTCGATAAGGCCCGTGAGGAGTCGGCCTATGTCGTGAAACACGACGTGACGACCCCGTGGATCAACCAATGCTGCATGGGGACGAGCGGGTGTGTTGCCGAGTTTGACAGCAACAACAATCTGACCTACTGTTCACAGACGAACGTCATCTTCGGGGCCAAACAGAGGATCGCCACCTATCTCAGGAACATCGGCCTCAAGGCAAAGAAAGTGAGGATCTTCAACCCCGTTGTCGGCGGAAGCTTCGGCACGAAGCTCGATACGGATATCTACGAGTTCATCTGTATTCAGCTCGCGTTGAAGACGCGCAGACCGGTAAAGATAAGATTTACCAGGGAAGAGGAGTTCATGGCGCTGCCTCCCCGGCAGGCCTCCCGGTTTACCATCGAACAGGGGTGCGACAGGGGGGGAAAGTTGACCTTCCGCAAGGTCGACGCCATCCTCGACAACGGCGCCTACACCTCCTGGGGTGCGACCACGCCGTCTGTCATGATGCTGCCCATATCGTCGATGTACCGCGTGCCCAATGTCTCCTTCCAGGCGACCTGTGTCTATACGAACAACATCTACTCCCAGGCCATGAGGGGCTACGGGAACCCGCAGGCGGCGTTCGCGGTGGAGACCTCAATGGATCTCCTGGCGGAGAAGGCCGGCATAGATGCGGCCGAGTTCCGGTTGATCAACCGGAACCATCCCGGAGACGTCACGCCAATGGGCCTCAAGATCACAACCTGTCCCCTGGAACAGTGCATCACCACGGTGAAGGAGAGGATCAAATGGGACGAGAAACGGGGTAAGGGAAACGGCCGGGGAGTCGGCATGGCATCCCTCATCCACGTGGCGGGGGGAGCTCGGGTCTATCTCTCGGATGGAACGGGTATACGGATCAAGGTGAATGAAGAGGGCGAGGTGGACGTGCTC
>MVQQ01000199.1 GCA_002067555.1 Syntrophorhabdus sp. PtaB.Bin184 | reverse complement strand
TCCAATCCCCAGAGGGATGTGTTCAACAGGATAGGAAGTTACGCCACGAGGTTCGACGCAGCGATCTATTCAGTCGCCCGTTTCGCGGGTGCCCTCGGGATCAACGAGTTCATCATACCTCCGTCGATCGATCCTTTGTCCGAGAAGAACAGGCAACTCAGCGATGAAGAGATCGACGATACGGCGCAGAGGCTCGGCATCCCCCGTGACCGGCCGGTGATCCTGCAGGTATCCCGCTTCGACAGGTTCAAGGACCCAACCGGTGTTATCATGGCCTACCGCATGGTCAAAAAATACAACGACTGTGTCCTGGTGCTGGCCGGCAGCCCCGCGACGGATGACCCAGAAGGCGCCGAGGTGCTGGAAGAGGTCCGCCAGTTCGCTTCAGACGATCCCGACATCCACATCCTCCTTCTTCCCCCCTTCAGCGACAAGGATATCAACGCCCTCCAAACCATGGCCAGCGTGGTCCTCCAGAAATCGCTCAAGGAGGGTTTCGGCCTCACGGTCGCGGAAGGCATGTGGAAAGGCAAACCCGTGATCGGAGGCGCGGCGGGGGGCATACCACTCCAGATAGTCCACGGTGTGACGGGCTTCCTCGTCCACTCCATCGAGGGGTGCGCTTTCAGGATGCGCCAGCTTCTCAACAATAAGGAGATGGCCGCGGGCATGGGTGAGCGGGCCCGCGAGTTCGTCCGTCAGAATTTCCTCATAACGAGACAGGTGCGGGACTACCTGGCGGTGTGGTACACGCTCCTCACGAAGAAGAAAAGCCTCGTGGAGTTGTAGAAGGCAGACCGCGGGCCGCACGTCACGGTCCTCTGCTATACTGGTGAAAGATGAGAACACTCGACAGGACATGCGCCCCGGCGCATCTCGGAGCCATGCCGTCCGCGGACGGATCTACATCCTTCCGGGTGTGGGCACCCCTTGCGCGAACGGTGTCGGTGGACATGATCGGAGGTCCCGGCCTGAGACGGGAACCCCTCGCGCCCGCCGGGGGAGATTATTTCGAAGGAAAGGTGCGCGGAGCCGGCTGCGGTGATCTTTACCGGTTTGTCATCGACGGCGGCCCTGCGTTTCCCGATCCCGCATCCCGGTCGCAGCCCGAGGGGGTCCACGGTCCTTCGCAGATCGTCGACCACGCGTCGTTTCGGTGGAGTGACGGTGGATGGCAGGGCCGCGGTCTGGAAGAATACATCATATACGAGCTCCACGTGGGCGCCTTTACGGAGGAGGGGACCTTCGAGGCCATCGTTGGCTGTCTCGATTATTTCAGGGACCTCGGCGTCAACGCCATCGAGCTCATGCCCGTCAGCCAGTTCCCGGGCGGCCGGAACTGGGGATACGACGGCACTTTCCCCTTCGCCCCCCACAATACGTACGGAGGGCCCCGGGGGCTCAAGACCCTGGTGAACGCCTGTCACGAACAGGGCCTTGCCGTAATTCTCGATGTCGTCTATAACCATATCGGTCCCGAAGGCAATTACCTGGCAAATTTCGGACCCTATTTTACGGACCGCTATCGGACCCCGTGGGGCGATGCCGTCAATTTTGACGGTCCCTTCAGCGATGAGGTGCGCGCGTATTTCATCAGGAACGCCCTCGACTGGTTCGTCGACTACCACATAGACGCCCTCAGACTGGATGCCATTCACGGAATATTCGACTTCAGCGCCCGGACCTTTCTTGAGGAACTCTCCGGGACCGTGGCCTCGGCACTCTCCGGCGATCCTCCCGCCTATCTCATCGCCGAGAGCGACCTCAACGATATAAGGGCCATAACACCCCGGGAGGTCGGCGGCATCGGCCTTGACGCCCAGTGGAATGACGATTTTCACCACGCTCTCCACACCCTTCTGACAGGGGAGAAACAGGGCTACTACCAGGACTTCGGCGACGTCGGGAGCCTGGCCAAGTCCTTCGCCGAGGGATACGTCTACACGGGCGAGTTCTCCTCCTACCGCGTGAGGAGACACGGAAGCCCGTCGAAACACAGGCCAGCCGCACAATTCGTCGTGTTCTCACAGAACCACGACCAGGCGGGCAACAGGCCCGGCGGGGACCGCCTCGCCTCCCTCGTCAGCCACGATGGGCTCAAGATCGCCGCGACGGCGGTCCTCATGTCGCCCTTTATCCCCCTGCTGTTCATGGGGGAGGAATACGGCGAGACCACCCCGTTCCTGTATTTCGTGAGCCACAGCGATGAAAGGCTCATCGAGGCCGTAAGGACAGGCAGATCGCGTGAGTTCGCCTGGTTCCCGTCCGTCGGGGAGATACCGGATCCACAAAAGGAGGAGACATTCCTCCTGTCAAGGATCCACAGGGAGTCCCGCCTCGAAGGGGCCCGTCACGCGCTCTACGGGTTCTACCGGCATTTGACAACACTGAGGCGTTCGCTCAAACCCTGGCGGATGACAGAGGGTCGGCCCCTGGTCACATGCTGGCCCGACAGGAAATCCCTTTCCGTCATGATCCCCCTTTCAGGGAACGATGTCGCTCTCTTCTTCAACTTCAGCGAGGAGGATGTATGCATTGAATCACCGTTCCATGAAGGCTCGTGGGCCGTGATCGCCGACACCCTTTCGCCCCGCTGGGGCGGAAGCGGCGAGAAAGCGCCACACCACATGACCGGGGAACACGGGGCAACCCTTTCGCTGGGCCCGCTCAACGCGGTCGTTTACAGAAAGGAACGATGATGGGAGGTGAGGCAAGCTAGTCATGGAAAGACCCGTTTTTCGAAACCTGCGGATACCTCTCGCGACCTACCGGGTCCAGTTCAACCGGCATTTCCGGTTCACCGACGCGGCGAAGGTGATCCCCTATCTGAAAGAACTTGGCATCACCGACATCTACGCGTCTCCCTATCTTGCAGCCCGCCCCGGCAGCCTTCACGGATACGACATCACGGACCCCACCAGGATAAACCCGGAGATCGGCACCCCGGAGGACTACGATCTTTTTGTGAAGACCCTGCGGGAACACGATATGGGACAGATCCTCGACATCGTCCCCAATCACATGTGCATCGACAGCGAGAACCGTTACTGGATGGACCTCCTGGAGAATGGGTTGGCCTCCCGGTGGAGCGGTTTCTTCGACATCGACTGGGACCCGGTCAAGGAGGAGCTGCGCGGTAAGATCCTCCTGCCCTTTCTCGGCGACCAGTACGGCATTGCTCTCGAAAAGAAGCAGATACAGCTGGAATACAAAGAGGGCTCTTTCTTCGTGCGCGTTTACGACAACAGGCTGCCTCTTCTTCCGGAAACATATGGCGATATACTCTCCTTCGGGATCGAGGACCTCCGGGAGAGTATCGGGGGAACAGCCGGCCATGAGGAGCTGCTCAGCATAATCACATCGGCGGGAAAGCTCCCCGCGTACGTCGAGACGGACCCGGAAATGGCGGCCGAACGGGTCCGCGAGAAAGAGATCGTGAAGCGGCGGCTGAAACTCCTCTATCAGAGCAACGGGGAAATACGTGCCTTCGTGGACAGGAATATCGCCGTCTTCAACGGCACCGAGGGGGACACGAAGAGCTTCGACCTCCTTGACGGTTTACTCTTGAGGCAGATCTACCGGCTGTCCCACTGGCAGGTGGCAACGGAAGAGATCAACTACAGGAGGTTCTTCGACATCAACAGCCTCGCCGCCATCAGGGTCGAGGACCCGGCGGTCTTTGAGGAGACGCATCGCTTTGTGTTTGGTCTCATCGAGGGCGGCTGTGTTACGGGCCTCAGGGTGGACCATCCCGACGGCCTCTATGACCCTTCCGAGTATTTTGACCGTCTCCAGCGGCGATGCTTTGCGATAGCCATGAGATCGCACCTCAAAGAGGTCAGGCAGGATGTCGACCTCCCCTACGGCACGACCTACATCGAACCTGCCATATCGGAACGCTACGACGAGGCCTTAAAGACACAGCGGCACTTCAAACCCTTCTATATCGTTGCGGAGAAGATACTCGGGAAGGGCGAGATCATGCCTGAAGAGTGGCCCCTGTTCAGCACCACGGGTTACGTGTTCCTGAACTCCGTGAGCGGGCTTTTCGTGGACGGAAGGAACGCGAAGGCCTTCGACACGCTGTACAGGCGCTTCACGGGAATGCATGCCGATTTCCAGGAGGTGTTCTACGAAAACAAGAAGATCGTCATGGAAGTCGCCATGTCGAGCGAGGTCAACACCCTGGGGCACCGCCTGAACAGGATCGCCGAGATGGACCGGCAAACGCGGGATTTCACGCTCAACAGCCTCATAAAGGCCATCATAGAGGTCATAGCCTGCTTCCCTGTCTACAGGACCTACATAAACGGACCCGACGTGAAGGAAAGGGACCGCCATTACGTCGAGCTTGCCGTCTCCCGGGCCATCAGGAGAAATCCCGCCCTCAACCAATCGATCTTTCTCTTCATGAAGCGGGTCCTTCTCCTCGAGTTCCCGGCTGATATGGACGACAAGACGCGCCAGGCATGGCTCAATTTCACCATGAAGTTCCAGCAGATAACCGGCCCTGTCATGGCAAAGGGCGTGGAGGACACGGCCTTCTACGTGTACAACCGGCTCGTGTCCCTCAACGAGGTGGGAGGCAGTCCGGACAGGTTCGGCACCTCGCCGGACACCTTTCACGGTCAGAACATCGAACGTATCAAGAACTGGCCCTATGCCCTCATCACGTCCTCCACCCATGACGCGAAGCGCAGCGAGGACGTGCGGGCGAGGATAAACGTGCTTTCCGAGATCCCCGGGGAATGGAAGGAACATGTCGTCCTCTGGGCAAAGCTGAACAGTAAAAAAAAGATCGTCGTCAACAACCGGAAGGTGCCCGACGCCAACGAGGAGTACCTCCTCTACCAAACGCTCGTCGGCAGCTGGCCCTTCGGCACGGTGAGCGACGGCGAGTACAAATCTTACAGGGAACGGATCAAGGGGTATATGACCAAGGCGGCAAAGGAGGCAAAGGTAAACACCAGCTGGATAAACGCCGACAGGATGTACGAGGAGGCAATGACGGTCTTCGTCGACACCATCCTGGACAGAGAACGAGCCAATCCCTTTCTTGATGATTTTGTTCCCTTTCAGAAACGGATATCCCTTTTTGGCATGTACAATTCCGCGGCGCAGACGCTCCTCAAGATCTGCGCGCCGGGCGTACCCGATTTCTACCAGGGCACGGAGGTGTGGAGCTTAAATCTCGTCGACCCCGACAACAGGATGCCCGTTGACTACGGGCTTCGCATGCGCATGCTCGACGAGATGAGAGAAGAGCTCTTCCGGCGGACCGCCGCCGAATACGCGAAAGATTTGACAAGTTCCATGGAAGACGGCAGAATAAAGCTGTACATAACGTACAGGACGCTCGGTCTTCGCCGGAAGACGAGAGAGGTCTTTGAAAAGGGTGAATACATTCCGCTGGAAGCGACAGGGATCCGGTCGGGACACGTCATAGCCTTCGCGCGTCGTTTTCTCAATACGATGATCGTAGTGGTCGTTCCGAGGTTCATCGCAAAGGTGTTGTCTTCACCGGACATGACCTTTGCGGACATGTGGGAAGACACGATGGTGATCGTTCCCGAAGGTTCGGACGAAGAGTCGTTCAGGAACGTCTTCACGGGAGAGGAAGTGGCGAAAACCCGCCGGCAGGGGTTCCCGGGTCTTGCATGTTCCTGTCTCTTCAGGGATTTTCCCGTCGCGCTTCTCAAAACCGGTCGATGATCGGCCGGGAAAGGAGTTGTCTCATGCCACAGGTGCTCGCAATGATCCTCGCGGGAGGAAGGGTGGGTGAACTCGACGTGCTCACCTTTTACCGGCCCAAGTCGGTCCTGCCTTACGGCGGGTTATATCGCGTCATCGATTTTCCCATGAGCAACCTCATGCATTCCGATATCGAGAACGTGGGCATCCTGTCCCAATACAGGCCCTTCGAATTGATCAGCCACATAGCGAACGGCGAACCCTGGGACATGACGGGGAGACACCGTCAGGCCGTGATACTCCCGCCCTTCCAGGGCCGCGGTTCCTCAGACTGGTACAAGGGTACGGCTGACGCCGTCTACCAGAACACCGATTTCATTCGCATGTGCGATCCCGAGATTGTCGTCGTCCTCTCCGGAGACCACATCTACCGCATGGACTATCGCAGGCTCATACAGTTTCACCTGGAGAAGAACGCCGACATGACGGTCGCCTTCACGAAGGTCGCGCCCGAGGCATCCTCCCGTTTTGGCCTGGCCTTCATCGAGGACGAGGACCCCCGGGGAGGACGGGTCACGCAATACAGGGAGAAACCCAGGAACTCAAACCTGGAATGGGCGTCTCTTACCATATACGTCTTTCGGACCGAGCTCCTCATCGCCGCACTCGAGGAGAACGCCCCGAACTCCTCCCATGAGTTCGGCAAGGACATCATCCCCATGCTCATGGAAAAACACCGTGTCTATGGCTACAGGCACAGCGGCTACTGGGGGTACACCCGGACGATAGAGGAGTATTTCCGGACAAGCATGGATATCCTCGGCGAGAAACCCAGGCTCGACATACGCTCCTGGCAGCTCAGGACCAACATGGCGGACAGGAGCATCAGGGACCGGCCGCCGCCTTTCATAGGTCCTTCAGCCAGCATCGAGGACACATTCTTCCACTGCGGCTGCACCATCAAGGGACGTGTGGCGCACTCCATCCTCTTCCCGGGTGTGACGGTGGAGGAGGGCGCCGTTGTCGAGGACTCCATCCTCTTTTTCGATTCAACCGTCCTCGGGGGCACCGAGATCAGGCGCACCATAGCGGATACCGGCTGCGTGATGTCCGAAAGGTGCCGTATCGGCGACGCGGGCAATGACCTCGCTGTCATCGGGATGGGAACGGTGATTCCCGAAGGGGTATCCATACGGGGCGGTGTCACCGTCCATCCCAAGCTCAAGGCCGACTCCTTCTCGAAGAAAGAGTATGCTCGCGGGGAGGTGGTCCAATGAAAGGTCCGGCAGCGATCCTTCTGGCAGGCGGGGTGGGAAGCAGGCTCAACATCCTGGTACGGCACAGGGCGAAACCAGCCGTCCCCTTCGGCGGAATTTACAGGATAATCGACTTTACCCTCAGCAACATCGGCAATTCGGAAATGACCAGCGTGGCCGTCCTGACACAGTACAAACCGCTTTCTCTCATGGACCATATCGGGGACGGCTCCTCCTGGGACCTGTCGGGCCGCTCCCGAAGTGTCAAGATCTTTCCCCCCAAGACGGGAGAGGAGGACTGGGATTGGTACAGGGGAACAGCGGACGCCGTGCGCCAGAACATATCCTTCGTCATGTCGGCCAAAAGCGACGAGATCATGATCCTGTCGGGAGACCATGTCTACCATATGGACTACCGCCGGATGGTCTCATTTCACCGGCAGAAGAAGGCCCGCGTGACCATCGCCACCATTCCCGTGCCCTGGGAGGAGACACACCAGTTCGGGACCGCCGTCACGGACGGGAACAGCAGGATCGTTCAGTGGGAGGAGAAATCGCCCCGCGCGAGGTCCAATCTGGCGTCGATGGGGATATACGTCTTCGACAGGAAGTACCTGATAGGCCTGCTCACGGAGTCCAAAGAGGATGATTTCGGACACCATATCATCCCCCGGGCCCTGGAGGAGAATGTGGTATACGCCTATCCCTTCGACGGATACTGGCGCGATGTCGGCACCGTCCAGGCATACTGGGACGCGAACATGGACCTCCTCGATGCTTCGTCCGGGATAGACCCGGGGTCCTGGGGAACAATGACCAACATAAACGCCGGCGGACCGCCTTTCGACAGGCCTCCCGTTCTGGTATCCTCCGGGGCGCGGGTCGAGCGTTCGATCGTGTCCCCCGGCTGCACTGTCGAGGGACATGTCGTGAACTGCGTTCTTTCGCCCGGTGTAACGGTGGAACGCGGCGCATCTGTCCGCGACTCCATCATAATGCACGATTGCCGCATAGGCGAAGGGGCGCGGGTCGAGCGTTCGATCATCGACAAGGAGGTTGTCGTGGGGGCGCGTACCGCGGTCGGTATCGGCGACCCGAAAACGATCAACCGGACCCATCCTGACCATCTCTACTCGGGCCTCACCGTCATAGGAAAACGGGTCGTCATTCCCGCCGGGATCAGTGTCGGCACGAACTGCATCATTAACCCCATGCTCGGTGCCGAGGTCTTCCCGAGAGAGGTCGCAAGCGGGATGACCGTGACGGGGACGTGAAAACGAAAGGATCCTATGGCTGACACCGTGATCAAGAGAGAGGACATCCACGCGCGGTTGACCGAGATCGGCAAAGCCGACATCCTCGTCGGGATCCCGAGCTACAACAACGCCCGGTCCATCGGTCACGTGGTGCGGGCCGTGCAGGCCGGCCTTGCCAAGTATTTTCCCGAAAAGAAAACGGTTCTCGTAAACTCTGACGGAGGATCGACGGACGGCACGATGGACGTCGTTCACGACACTGCCATCGACGATTTCCGATCTATCCTGCTCTCCCACCGTGTGGAGTCCTTCTCCAAGCTAGCCATTCCTTACCACGGGATCCCCGGCAAGGGGAGCGCCTTCAGGACCATCTTCGAGATCGCCCACGCTCTTGACGTGAAGGCCTGTGCCGTGGTGGACTCCGATCTGCGCAGCATCACCCCCGAGTGGATAGAGCTTCTCATCAAACCCGTCATGAACGACGGCTACGACTATGTCGCTCCCCTTTATCATCGCCACAAGTACGACGGGACGATCACGAACAGCATCGTCTATCCCCTGACACGGGCCCTGTACGGAAAGAACGTGCGCCAGCCCATAGGGGGTGATTTCGGATTCTCGGGGAAACTGGCAGGATTCTACCTGTCCAAGGATGTCTGGGAGACTGATGTTGCGCGCTACGGCATAGACATCTGGATGACGACAACGGCCATAGCAAATGGCTTTCGCGTCTGTCAGGCATTCCTGGGCGCGAAGATCCATGATGCCAAGGACCCGGGGGCGGACCTTTCCGCCATGCTCTACCAGGTCGTGGGGGCAACCTTCGACCTCATGGAGGAATACCCGAGAACATGGAAAGGAGTGACGGACACCCGGCCGGTTCCCGTTTTCGGGTTCACCTACGAGGTCGGCCTTGAGCCTGTGAGCGTCAACATCCAGAGGATGATCGATAAGTTCACGCTGGGCGCCAGAGAACTCGTTCCCCTGTGGGAGAACATCCTGTCCCGGGAGACCCTCGGTTTCCTCAGGAGACTGGCCGATGGAACTGGGGACGACTTTCACATGCCCGATGTCGTGTGGGTGGACATCATATACAGCTTCGCCCTGGCCGCCCATCGCAATGCGCTCAACAAGGAACACCTCCTCAAGTCGCTGACCCCGCTGTACATAGGACGCACCGCGTCATTCGTGATCGAGGCCCGGGAAAGCAGCGGACCCGAGGTCGAAGAGAAGATAGAGAACCTCTGCGGGGTGTACGAGAAGCTCAAACCGTCCTTCGCGGACCGCTGGAAGTAAAACGAAAGGGGGCTTTGCATGAATTTTCTTCAAAGGATCATCATAGAGCCTTTCGAGAGCTCTTACGAGAAGTTCCTCACGTTCATGCCCAATTTCCTCACCTCCCTGGCGCTTCTCATCGTGGGCATCGTCCTTGCCGCAGTCCTCAGGATGGTCTTCCTCAGGATCTTCCGTGCCGTGAACCTCGACAGGGCGGCCCAGCGGCTCGGACTTTTCGACATGCTCCTCAAAGGCGGGATCAGGGACTCCCTTTCGTCCTTCATCGCAAGGATCATCGGATGGCTTGTCATCTTCACCTTTGCCGTCGTGGCGGTTCAAACCCTGAAGATTCCCACCGTCGAGCACCTCCTGGAACGCTTCTTC
>MVQQ01000198.1 GCA_002067555.1 Syntrophorhabdus sp. PtaB.Bin184 | reverse complement strand
AAGGTTGAATCGGAGAGCACTTTTCTGGATCCGCGGAAGGGCTTTGCGCCCACCACGGTCCGCTTCCAGGTACGCGTCGATCCGCTGACGGGGAGGACATGCCACTTCTCCCATTTCGGGGCCATCAAGCCGCAAAAGCTCGACCTTGCCAGGTATCACGACCCCGCCGTGAAGGGCTTCTGCCCCTTCTGCGCCGAACATCGCGAAAAAGCGACACCCAGGTTCACACCTGATATCTTCCCCGAAGGCAGGCTGACACAGGGAGAGGCATTTCTCATACCTAATCTCTTCCCTTACGATATCCACAGCGGCGTTGTTGTCATGTCCGACGATCACGTCGTCGGTCTCAGGGAACTGACGAAAGAGAGGCTTCGCGATGCTTTCGCCCTGGGCATCGGGTTTCTGCGCCGTATCGCCGCCATCGACGGATCGCTGCCCTATCACCTGATGACCTGGAATTACATGCCCCCTTCGGGGGGAGGCCTGGTGCACCCTCACCAGCAGTATTTCGCCACCGCCCATCCCGGCAACCAGTTCACTGACGAGCTTTCGGCATCGCGACGCTTCGCGGAGCGCTGCAGGCAGAACTACTGGTACGCACTCGCGAAAAGGGAAGCGACAGAGAACGAGCGGTACATCGCACGCCTAGGGTCGGGCCACTGGATAGCCTCCTTCGTCTCTCTGGGACTCCTCGGCGAGGTCATGTGCGTCTTTCCCGATGTCTTCTCCCTTGACGACTTCACGGACGACGATATCGACGACCTCGTCGCCGGTCTCGAGCGTGTCTTTCGCTATTATGAAGACGCTGGAGTCTTCAGTTTCAACGCGTCGCTCTCTTTCGGCCCCTGTGACCAGGAGTACTTCAGCTGCTATTTCCGCATCGTTCCCCGAACATTCCTCAACATGCGGGACTTTGCCCCGGACCTCAATTTCTTCCAGGCCATCCTCTCCGAACCCATCTGCGTGGTCCTCCCGGAAGACCTCTGCAGGGAGCTGAAACCCTACTTCAAGTAGAAGGGGCGGGGAAAAGGGGACGGGATGCAGGGGAGAGAAGGGGCGGATAGGACCTATAGGAGGATAGGACGTATAGGACACTTTGAAGGCAATTGTTTGCCCGCAGCCGGCGTCGGTCTGTCCTATAGGTCCTAAGCGTCCTATGGGTCTTATTGGTCCAATATGTCCTATTCTCCTATTGGTCCTATCGAGGCCCCTGCTCCCCCTATCCCCTTTTCACTTGCATCATCCTCCTTCTATGCTATAGTTCCTGTATGGATATCCTTGAACTGGTCACGAAGAACAGGAGTCATCGGCGCTTTCAGGAGAGCGAATCCATAAGCATGGAACAGCTGGAAGGTCTCGTGGAGCTTGCCCGTCTTTCACCGTCGGCCGCGAATCTCCAGCCCCTCAAGTTTGTCCTTTCCAACGACCCCTCCCGCAACAGATCCGTTTTCTCCTGTCTCATCTGGGAGGACTACGTCAAGAACTCCCGCGGGCCCGCCGAAGGGCGGCGGCCGGCGGCATACATCATCATCCTCGGCGACACCACCATCACAAAGGACTTCTCGTGCAACCACGGGATCGCCGCCCAGAGCATGCTCCTCGGAGCCGCGGAGATGGGTCTGGGCGGCTACATGTTCGCCGGGGTGGATAAGGCCAGACTGGCATCTCTTCTCGGGATATCCAGGGAATATGAGATACTGCTCGTCATCGCTCTGGGTGTACCCAGGGAACGCGTTGTCATCACGGAGGCGAAAGACGGGAACATCGCTTACTGGCGCGATATCAACAAGGTTCACCATGTCCCGAAACGCCCCCTGGAGGAGATCATACTGGATCTGTGAAAGACGGTTTCAGGTTTCAGGTTGGAGCATTTGGAGACGGCATGACTGTGCTGGAGCTTGTTACAAAGAGCAGAAGCTATCGGCGGTTCTACGAAGATAGGCCGACCAGTTTGCAGCAGCTCAAGAGACTTGTCGAGCTTGCCCGCCTTTCACCCTCGGCGAGAAACATACAGCCTTTAAAGTTCATCCTGTCCCATGACGCCCGGAAGAACGCCGCCATATTCTCGTGCCTTGCCTGGGCAGGCTATCTCAAGGACTGGCCTGGCCCCGAAGAAGGTGAAAGACCCTCCGCCTACATCATCATCCTCGGGGACACGTCCCTCACGAAAGACTTCGGCAGCGACCACGGTATCGCCGCCCAGAGCATACTGCTGGGGGCGACCGAGATGGGGCTCGGCGGCTGCATGCTCGGCAATATCAAAAGAGATCGCCTGAGGGCCCTTCTCAATATACCCGGGCAGTACGAGATCCTTCTTGTCATCGCTCTCGGAGTTCCCAGGGAACAGGTCGTCATCGACGAGGTGAGAAACGGCGATATAAAGTACTGGCGCGATGCCGACAGGGTCCACCACGTCCCCAAGCGCTCCAGAAGGGAACTGATACTCAAGATATAAAAGCGCTCACGGGCACACGCGAAAAAACAAAGAGACTTTCAGGTAACGTGATCCTGATATTTCCCCTCTTTGCCTCGTCTGCCCGTTTGCGCGCGAAGCGCGCAGACCCGTGTGCCCGTTCACTTTTCTATTTCCTGTCCAGGAGTTCCCTCACCTTTTTGAGGAGCAGCGTCGGGGATACCGGTTTGGGGAGGTATTCCAAGGATTCGTCCTGTATCCCCTTGTCCGTGATGACATCGGCGGCATACCCGCTGACAAAGAGCACCTTTGCATCGGGCCGAACCATGATGATCTCGTCGTAGACCTGTTTGCCATTCCTTTTCGGCATGACAACGTCAAGGATCGAGAGGTCTATCACGTGAGAGAACTCGGTGAAGCGCTCTATGGCCTCTTGTCCATCGACCGCTTCTATCATGTGATAACCGGCCTTTCGCAGAACCTCCCGGGTAAGTTCCCGGACGCTCCGGTTGTCCTCGGCGATGAGGATGGTCTCGCCGCTGCCGCCCCGCATGCCCTGGACGCCTGCGCGCTTGCGTACCCTTTTCCCTTTCGCGACGGGGATGTAGGCCGTGAAGGTCGTTCCCGCCCCGGGGCTGCTGCAGACATCAATGAAACCGCTGTGCTGTTTGACTATGCCGTATACGATGGAAAGGCCGAGTCCGGTGCCCTTGCCCGGTTCCTTCGTGGTAAAGAAAGGTTCGAACATCTTCTCCTGCACGCGGGGGTCAATGCCACATCCGGTATCGACGACGGACAGGACAGCATAATCACCCACTTCTCCGAAACCCTTCGCGGCAATGAAATCCTCGTCGATCGACAGAACATCGGCTGAGATCAAAAGGGTCCCGCCGTCGGGCATGGCGTCCCGGGAGTTTGTGGTCAGGTTCATGAGGAGCTGATAGATCTGCGTCGCGTCGGCGAGGATGGTGCATTCCTCGCGGGGAAGCCGGATCTCGAGCCTCATGTCCTCGGGAAGAAGCCTTTCCAGGAGTCTTTGCACCCCTCTCACGAGATCGTCCAGCTTCTGGGGCTTCATCTCCATGACCTGTTTTCTTCCAAAGGCGAGAAGGCCGCTGGTGAGCTGCGCGCCTTTCTCGGATGCCATGCTGATCTCCTCGACATAGAGCTGATGGGGATCATCCTCATCGAGTTCCGTTTGAAGGAGACCGCAATAGCCCATGATGGTGGTGAGGATATTGTTGAAGTCGTGGGCCATGCCTCCGGCCAGTTGTCCGATGGCCTCCATTTTCTGGGCCTGCTGAAGCTGTTCCTCGAGTATGGTCTCCTTCGTGATGTCGAGGAGGGTCCCGATGGCGGCCGGTCTGCCCCTATAGTCGAATGAGCTCCCCAACACCTCCACCCTGGCGACGAGGCCGCTCTTGCGCGTCATCCGAAACCTGTAATGGATACTTCCCGTCTCGCCACTGAAGCGCTTCCGCAGGTTCTCCTCCACAACGGCCCGGTCTTCTCCGTAAACAAGATCGAGAGGCTCCATCCTGTCCACTATCTCATCGTAGCCATAACCGGTTATCTCGCAGAACCTCCGGTTCACATACCGGAAGAGACCGTCCTGGATGATGTAGAAACCGGCCAGGGACTCCTCGGCAACACCCCGGTACTTTGCCTCCGATTCCTTGAGCATCTCTCCCGCCCTTTTGAGCTCCGTTATGTCGATGACGACGCCGACAATACCGCCGGGGGTACCGTCCGGCCTGTGGAAGGCGGCCTTCCTGATTATAACGTCGTGGACACGGCCGGAAGGGTCGGTGACCACCCCGTCGTACTCGATCACCCCCCCTCCTTTCATCAGTTCCCTGTCCTTGCTTGCGTGGACCTTCGCCTCCCGGGCGGGTTCGATGTCGAAGACGGTCTTCCCCCGTATCGTCTGGCACGAGGCGCCGTAGTATTCCTCGAAGGCCCTGTTGCACTTTATGAACCTTCCTTTCGGGTCTTTTATGAATATGGGGTTCGGCATGGTGTCAATAAAGGTCTGGAGGAATTCCACCTGTTCCTCCAGCTTCTTCTTAACTTCCACCCGCTTCGTTATATCCCGCATGAAAACGAGCGTGGCAGGCTCACCCTTCAGGGTTATCACCGAAACGGCCGCCTCGAAGAATATGACCTTCCCCTTCACATCGATTATCCGGAGTTCGTACCGCGCGGGAACGTCCTTGCCCGCCTTGCGGTCTCGGCGATAGCGCTCGATGCGACCGTAATCGTCGGGATGAATGAACCGCCCGATGCCTGTTCCCAGGATCTCTCCCGCATCACGAACCCCCACCGCCTGGACGTACTGCTGATTGGCGTAGACATAGACACCGTCCCTGAATATGGCGACACAGTCATTGCAGTTCTCGATGGCGACCCGATATCGTTCCTCACTTTCGCGCAGGGCCTCCTGCGCCTCCTTCTGCGCGGTGATGTCCGTTACGACGCCTTCGATGTAGTGCTCCCTGCTGTCGAGACGGGCCGAAATGAGAGCCCAGAACACGCTTCCATCCCGCCTCGCCATCAGGACCTCATGGCGGTCGACCCTCTTGTTGCGCTTGATCGCCTTGAGGAGCCGGCGGCGCTCACGGGGATCGGCGTAAAAATCCCCCGCATGCAGGTCACCACTGTTTTCGATCCCGAACATCTGCGACAGGGTAATGTTGGCATCGACGATCTTCCCGTCGGCGAGAGAACTCCTGAACATGCCGGCGGGAGAATTCTCGAAGAGATAACGGTACTTCACCTCCCTTTCCTTCAACTCTTCTTCGGCCCTTTTCTTCTCCGTCACATCCGTCGCCACGTGGACCACACCTATGGGCACACCCGACGCGTCCACGATGGGCGCGCAGGAGACGAGAAACGTCCCGTGTATCGTCTCGATCTCCATCTCCACGGTCTCGAGGCTTCCCCGGGTGAGAAGGGAGTGCATGGGACAGCCCCGGGCGGGCTCGTCCGTACCGTGCATGACCTCGTAGCATTTCCTTCCGATGAGTTCATCTTCAGTGACTCCCGCTATTTCCTGCGATCTCTTGTTGGCTGCCACGATGGTGAATTCGGTATCGAGGACCAGGATGGGCTGGAGCGTGGCCTTGAGAAAGCCGTCCCATTGTCCCATCATGTGCGCGAGCTCCGTTCCGGCGGAGAGCCTGTTCTTTCTGCCGGCGCGGCCATCGGAAACAGACCCCGGCCTCGTGCGGCATGGTTGCGAAGTGTCAGGCTGCGCAGGCGACCTCTTTTTCATGCTCACCCGTTCTCGGTGTGTCTGAAGGTCCTGATTTCTTCAATGATACACCATTCCCGTCACAGGTCAAGAAAAACACATGCGCCGCCCCTGTGACCCGCCCTTTGACAGGGAACGGGAAAGGAGGGTAAATTAGACCGAAAGGAGTCCTCGCCATGAAGATCCGTATCACAGCAGGTACCGTCTCCGTGGAAGCGGAGCTTGCATCTTCGCCGTGCGCCGCAGCCATTGCGGGAGTTCTGCCCGTAACCGCATCCCCCAATGAGTGGGGAGATGAGTTCTACTTCGAGATACCCCTGCACATGCCCCTCGACGACACCGCCACACGCAGGGTCAAGGCAGGAGACATCGGTTACTGGCCGCCGGGAAACGCCATCGCCATCTTCTTCGGTCCCACTCCGCTTTCGACCGGACAAGACCCCGTGCCTGCGAGTGAGGTCAATATCATCGGCAGGATAACGGGGGAACCGGGGGTTCTCAGGAAGGCCAGAGGGACATCCTCCATACGCTTCGAGCCCGCGATGTGATGGAAGCACGCTTCGAAGAGAGACCCGACCCCCCGTACGGGAAGCTCCTGTCCGTCGTTGCCTCCGTCGCCGACCTGCTCGCCGCACCATCCGTCACCGCAGAGCGGCTGACGCAGCTTCTCCTCAACGAGCCACTGCGCTGTTTCGGCGATGAGAACGGCTGGTACATGGTGGAGGCCCTTGAGCAGAAGAAGCTCTCCGATGACGGCTGGGGGGGTTATCCCGGCTGGGTGGCAAAAGACCGGGCGGCCCCCGCGGAGGACGGCCCTATTTTCGACGGTGTCCTCGTGCGCGGCACCCTCGCCTCTAAGCCTTCGGCGTCCGCCCTCTATCTCTCCGCCGGAACCCGGCTGGCAATGACGGGTGAACACAGGAATGGTCTTGCCGGCATACGCCTGCCGGGCGGCACGGCGGCGTGGGTCCCTGACGCGGACATCCGGCGGGCCGGCATCGGCACCGGCTCCGCCGCGACGAGGCAAAACATCATCGATACAGCCATGACCTTCATCGACACACCTTACCTGTGGGGAGGGAGAAGCACGCCTCTTCAGTCCCTCCGAGGCGGGCCTGCGGTTTCCGGTGCCGGGGGCCCCCTTCCGGCGACAGGGGTCGACTGCTCCGGCCTCGTCAATCTCTCCTATCGCGCCGCAGGGATCGATGTTCCCCGGGACGCCCGTGACCAGCACGCTGCGGCACGGCCCCTTCCCCCGGCCCGCCTCCGGCCCGCAGATCTCATATTCCTCACCCCCGGCGAAGGCCGGGGGATCGACCACGTCATTCTTTATCTCGGCGGAGAACGGTTCATCGAGGCCATCGAAACGGGCAGGTCCGTCGAGGTGGGAACGTTCAGGGCCCGCTTCGGGGAGAGCTATGAGGAGATGGTGCGTGCTGGGCCTTCCGGCTGGTCCGGGCGCATCCACTTCGCCTCATTCCTGGAAGAAAGGGACAATGGAAAGGACAGGCCGGGAACGCATGGCAAACGATGAGATAACGACCATCCACATGAGGGAGGTCGTCCGCCCCCTCAAGACCACTTTTTCAACCTCTTTGGGACACAAGAGCGCTATGCGGAGCGTCATCGTCGAGGTCCGTCTCGGAGATGGGTCCTTGGGGCTCGGGGAGTGCGCTACGAGCTTCATCCTCCCTCACGAAACGGTGGACAGGATCCGGGGGATCATTGAAGAGGAAAGGCCCTTTTTAACGGGGAAAAGGGCGGCCCATTTCCCCATTATCGCGGCAGAGCTCCGTGCACGGCATCCTTCTTTCCCCATGACGGTCTCCGGGCTGGAGACAGCCATCTGGAGGGCATGGCTCAGAAATGCGGGAACGAGCGAGGTCGCCTGGTTCGGGGACGCCCGCCGACGCATTGAGACAGACATCACGATACCCCTCGCGACAGACCGGAAGGCTTTGAAGGGATGGATAGAACAGGCCGCCCGGAAGGGTTTCACCGTGTACAAGATCAAGGTAAGCGGAGAGATGGCCCATGACATCCGGCTCATTGCCTCGGTGTCGTCCATCCTCGAAACCCTTGGTGTCCGCCACACCCTGAGACTCGACGGGAACCAGGGTTTCACGAAGGCCGGCTGCCTTGCTTTCGCCGATCATGTGATGAGGAAGGGATACCCCGTCGAACTCTTCGAACAACCCCTGCGAAAGGACAATCATCGCGGGCTCAGGGAGGTAAAGAAGCGTTCGCCCTTTCCCGTCATTCTCGATGAGACCGTCTTTTCGGCAAAGGACATGGAAATGGCCCTCAACGAGGACCTCGGGCACGGCGTCAACATCAAGATCGCGAAGAGCGGCGTAACGGAGTCACTGTCCATCATGAAGCTGGCGAAGAAAGGGGGCGTGAGGCTCATGGCCGGCTGCATGACGGAAACGATGACGGGGCTTTCCGCAGGTATCGCCATGGCGATGGGAACGGGCGTGTTCGACTACATCGACCTCGATTCGTTGCACTTCCTTCACCACCGAAAACGTTACGGAGAGATCGTGGCGGAAGGGGCGGTATACAGGATCAAGGACAATGACCAATGATCAAATTCCAATGACCAGATAAGAAAAAATGACCAGTAACCAGAACGATGCGAACGGTCCGTTCCGTTCTTGCGTTCGTTTAACTGGTTATTCGTGAATTGGTCATTGTCTTTTTCATTGGTCATTGGAATTTGATCATTGGTCATTTTTGTTTCCCTGGGTTGCTCCGGAGGGTCGGCATGTTCGTTGCCGTAGATCCATTTTGGACAGGTGTGGAAATTTGGTTATTGATTATTATCTTTCCTGTTTCTGTTATAATTGACCATCCATGGCATCTCTTAACAAAGTCTCTCCTGTCGAAAGGCCAGGTCGCTCGCTACGTGTCGCCGGGGTTGTCCTCCGCGAATCCCTGAAGTCATTCCTCGCCAACAATGACTTCGAAATGTCCGCGGCCCTGGCAACGTACAGTTTTTTCGCCCTCGTCCCTCTTCTCTTTCTCGTGGCCAGCCTCGCCGGCGGTGCGGGAAGCACGGCCGCGTGGCTGATCGCCGGCATCGAAGGTCTTATCGATCACCTTTTTCCCCGCATCCGGGATTGGATGAGCGTAGAGTTTTCGGCGGCAACCCGACACCCTTTTACCCTCGGCGGCGCGGCGGCGGTCTTTGTCTTCGTGGCCGCCATGTCCCTTGTCGATTCCCTGAGGACAACCTTTTTCAAGATATTCAGGAAGGATGCTCCGGCGTCACTTTTCGTGGTCCAGCTCGGCAACGCGCAAAGGGCGGGGGCCATGTTCCTCCTCTTTGCCGTGCTCATCGGGGCCGAGATGGTCTTTCTCGCCCTTGAGCACATCCTGCGGGACCGAGGTCTCTCCCTCACCGGCGCCGGGAGCGCTCTTGTTTCGACCTGCGTCGCCGCCCTCTGCATGGCCTTCTTTTACCGCGTGTTCCTCCCCGTGAGGCTCACCGCGTTGAAGCTTGCGGGAGCCTGTATCATCTCGGCTGTCCTCATCATCGCCATGAGGGAGGCCTTCGCCTTTGTCCTCAGGACAAACCCCGCCTACGGGGAGACCTTCGGCTCGCTCAAGGTCCTCTTTGTTATGATCGTATGGGTGTACTACTGCTTCCTCGCCATCCTTTTCGGCGCCGAGGTCGCCGTCAACACGGGGAAGCGCGACGCCCTGCTCCTTAAACACCTCTTTGCCGGAAGCGTCCGCAGGTCCATTCCCCGGGGACTCCTCGCCAGATTTGCCACCCCCAAAGCCCCGCACGAGATCATATTCGAGGAGGGTGACACCGGCGGCGCCATGTACTACATCGTCTCCGGCTCTGTCGACATCATGCGCGGCGGCAGGCACATCCTGACCATGACTCCCGGGGATTACTTCGGTGAGATATCCATGCTCCTTGGTACCCCGCGGTCGGCAACCGCGGCCGCGGCCGACGAACCCACGGAGCTCATTGCCGTCTCCCAGGA
This sequence comes from Syntrophorhabdus sp. PtaB.Bin184, assembly GCA_002067555.1. GTDB lineage: Bacteria > Desulfobacterota > Syntrophorhabdia > Syntrophorhabdales > Syntrophorhabdaceae > Delta-02. The sequence continues at coordinate 653 of MVQQ01000198.1, read as the reverse complement.
CAACTTTGACCTCATCCTCCGCGACAACGCCCCCATAGTCCTCTCCCTGCTCAAAAAAATGGCCGGCAGGCTAAAGGACACGGACGAGTCCCTCTTTCAACATCAACCTGACGGTTGATGCGTGGACGGGCATACGGGTCGGCGCTGACGCGCCTAACGTGCGGACGGGGTAAAGACACGAAAACCGCGATTTGCGGCACGCCCTCTTGCTGGTCCCTTGTCTTTCCGCGTGTACCTGTTTCCCGTCTACGTCTTTTTGTCGACTACCGACACGTCGAGACCACCCTTGTGGAGCGTGATCGAAAGGGCATCGCCCGGTGAGACGGCGGAGGAGTCGGTGACAACGGCGCCGGTGCCGGCCCTCGAGGTTATGGAGTAGCCCCTCGCGAGGATCGCCCTGGGATTGAGGTCGTGTATCCTCTGGCTGAGGGTGTCGAACCTTGCACGTGCGTTCTTCATGTAGAGCCGGATATTGTGGGTAAGGCCGGCGGTGAGATCATCGAGGTAGAAACGCTGGGAGGTGAAGAAATCCCTCCTGTCCTTGAACCCCATGACGTTGCTGACAAGCATGTACCGGGCCCTTTCGAGTTTCCGTTCAATGCCCTGACACAGGGAATCCTTAAGGCCCAGGATATGGCGGGCAAGCTCCTCCC
>MVQQ01000197.1 GCA_002067555.1 Syntrophorhabdus sp. PtaB.Bin184 | reverse complement strand
CCACGAAGGCCTTCATCGTTTCCCTCTGCAAACCTTCACACAGACACCGCATATGTGATGGCCGATGTTGCGCTCTTTTCTGAACCTGCTCAGCATCTCATAGCACCCGTGGTGGTCGAATTCGGACCTCTCCATCCTGATGGCCCCCGCGGGGCACGCCGCGATGCAGGCCGTGCAGCTCCCGCAGTCAAGACCCAGCTCGCGGTTCACCTCGAGGGGCATGTCGGTGAGGACCGTGTTGTACCTGACCTGCGACCCGAACAGCGGATGAACGAGTAGGTTGTTGCGGCCTATCCATCCGAGGCCCGCCATGACCCCCACCTTCTTGTGGTTGATGTGGCCCCTCTGGCGCTGCCAGTCCACCACCTGGGACGCGGCAAAGGGAATCGCCCTGAACCCTTCCCTTTCCATCGATCTGCCAAGAAAATATCCGATCATGTCTAGCCTGTAGTTAAGCTGGCGGTAGTGGTGGAGGTACAACTGGGTCGGACCGTCCTTCAGGGTGCCGAGCACCCCTACCGAGAGTACAATGCCAAAAGAGACGGCGAATGGTAACTCTCCCGCGGTAAGGTCCCCGATGCCCGTTATCTCTTCGCCGTAGCGGGACATATCGGCAATTCCGAAGGTGTCGACGTCGAGGTCGCGGAGCCATCCCTCGAGCTTTTCGTTGTATCTTACCCTGCCCTCTTTTCCGGTCATGGCATTCCCTTCTTCTTGAAATGGACAAGCAGCGCCGTGATGGAAGCAGGTGTGACCCCGGGGATACGCGACGCCTGGCCGAGCGTCGACGGCTTGACCTTCAAAAAACGCTCGACAACCTCGCGCGAAAGCCCCGATACCCCGGCGTAATCCAGGTCCCGGGGTATCCGTCTGTCGTCCAGCCTCTTCATCCTGGCGACGAGCTCGAGCTGCCGCTCCGTGTAGCCGCGATATTTCACCTCAACCTCCACCTGATAGGCGATATCGTCCTCGATGTGCTTCAAGCCCTCGTGAATACCCTTGAGATTGTCAAAGGAGATGTCAGGCCTCTTCAGGAGTTCATCGAGGGTCAAAGGGTTCGTGATGGCCTCGATCCCGTTATCTCCGAGCAGCCTTTGTGTCTCCCTCGTGGGCCGAAGCCTGACACTCCGAAGCAGTGAGAAGGCCTCCCCGACCTTCCTTTTTTTCTGGAGGACCGCCGCGTAGCGCCTGTCACCCACGACACCGATGGCGTGGCCCTTCTCCGTCAGTCTCAGGTCCGCATTGTCTTCCCTCAGCAGAAGGCGGTGCTCCGCCCGGGACGTGAACATGCGATAGGGTTCGTCGACACCTTTCGTCACAAGGTCATCTATGAGGACACCGATATACGCCTCATGGCGGGCGAGTACGAAGTCCCCCTCACCGCGCAGCCTGAGGACGGCATTGATGCCCGCCATGAGCCCCTGCGCGGCGGCCTCTTCATAACCCGTTGTTCCGTTTATCTGGCCCGCGAAGTACAGGTTCGGCACAAGCTTCGTCTCAAGTGTCGGATAAAGCTGGGTGGGATAGGCAAAATCGTACTCTATCCCGTAGCCCGGCCGGGTTATCCGTACCTCTTCGAGGCCGTCGATGGTCCTCAGCATCTCCACCTGGATATCGAGGGGGAGACTCGTGTTAAGACCATTGGGGTAATACTCGACCGTGTCGAGCCCCTGGGGTTCGACGAAGATGCGGTGCCTCGAACGGTCGCTGAACCTCACTATCTTGTCCTCTATGGATGGACAATACCTGACCCCCGTGCCCTTGATGACACCTGTGAAAAGGGGCGAACGGTCGAAACCCCTTCGAATGACCTCATGCGTCCTCTCGTTCGTGTACGTGAGGTAGCAGGGAACGACACGGTTTGTCACCTCGCCGGTCATGAAGGATAAGGGAACGGGCGGGTCGTCGCTCGGCTGCGGGACCATCCTGGAAAAATCGATGGTCCTGCCGTCGAGCCTTGGACAGGTACCTGTCTTCAACCTGCCGAGTTCAAAACCGAGTTCCCGCAGGTTGTCCGACAGACCCACAGAGGGCATGTCCCCCAGCCTTCCTCCCTCGAAATGCTCGAGTCCGACATGGATGAGCCCCCCGAGGAAGGTCCCCGTCGTCAGGATGACCGCCGGCGCCTGCAGACGCTCCCCGAGCATCGTTTCCACCCCGGCGGCGGCGCCCTTCTCTATGAGCACCTTGTTGGCCACACCCTGGCGCAAAGAAAGGCCTTCGGTCTCCTCGAGTCTCTTCTTCATCCTCCGGGCGTAGAAGGCCATGTCCGTCTGTATCCTCGTTGCACGAACCGCGGGGCCTTTCTTCATGTTGAGGACCTTGAACTGGATGCCGGCGGCATCGGTATTGACACCAATTTCTCCGTCGAGGGCATCGATCTCCCTGACAAGATGTCCCTTGCCGAGACCACCGACAGCCGGGTTGCAGGACATGTAGGCGATATGGTCGAGGTTGATGGTCAGAAGAAGGGTCCGCGCTCCCATGCGTACCGCGGCAAGCGCCGCCTCGCACCCGGCATGACCCGCCCCCACTACTATGATGTCATAGGAATCCATGTGTAACGTCCTTAAAAGCCGTATATTGTAGCAGGAATCGAGCCTCTTTTCCACCCGCTTCAGGAATAATGCATTATCACTGTTCAATTATTCTTATCCACATGGTAGGATGAAAAAAAAGGCCAGGAGGATTCCACATGGAAGAGAAGGCCATCGGTGTGGTTGTCAGGTATTTTGCCAAGATCGGGGTTGCGGCCATCAGGATCACCGAGGGAGAGTTGAAGGTCGGTGACCGCATCAGGATCAAGGGCCATTCCACGGATCTCGAAGAGGAGATCGAGTCGATGCAGGTGGAGCACGAGAACGTTCAGACAGTAAGTGCGGGCACCGATGTGGGGATCAAGGTCAAGGAAAGGGTGCGCGAGCATGACGTCATCTATCTCCTGACGTAGACAGGCAGGACACACACAGGGGTCTTTCGCGAAAGGTATCGCCGGTCCCGACCGTCGGCAGCCGTTTCTTTTTGATCTTCAGGGCTGACAGGTGCGCCCTTCTGTGTTATAAGATACGGAAAAGATCTCATGGAAATGGAGGAGCGATGGAAGATAAAGAACTGAAGCAGCGTTTCCTTGATATTTTCGAGACGGCGACACCCATTCTTGAAGACCTGAAGAAAGGGTTCTTTTCCCAGCAGGCCGGGCTCATACAGGAATGCGAAAAAAAGTTCGGGGACCTGCTCATCTCGCGCGTTCCCTATGTCGAAAAGGTGATCGGGGAAAAGGAAAAGAGCGAGGCGGACAAGAAATACGTCCGGCTGCTTCCCGCACTGCAGACCATTGCTCTCGCCATCGAAAACCTCATGTACAAGATGGAGGCGAAGGTCGCTCACAACATCCTTTTCAGCGAAAAGGCGCTTTCGGAGATCCGCGACCTGTATGGCCTCATGCAGGAGCAGTTCCGCGACACGAAAGACTACGTGCAGACGAATAACCCCGGCCTTCATCAGGCGATCAAACAGCATATGGAGAAGATGTTCAAAATGATCGAGGAGCTCGCTCTGGTCCACCAGAACAGGCTCATCACGGGGATATGCATGCCCCAGGCATCCTACCTTTACCTTGACATCACCGATTCCCTGAAGAGAATCACCCGGGGACTCGTGGATTTCGCCGACAAGGTCTAGTGGTTGGAGATCTCTTCGCAGGAGCTTGCCCGTTCGATCACCGGCTGTGACGTTGCACGCAGACTGGCCGCATGTCCCTTCAGGGGAGAGGTTTTTCTCGTGGGAGGGGCCATACGGGAGATCGCCCTCGGCAGACAGCCACGGGACTGGGACCTCGCTCTCTCCGAAGCCTCCGACCTGGCGCGCATTGAAGAGATCTTCGGCAGGCGGTCCTTTCTTCTCGGAAAAAAACCCATTCAGACACACCGGCTTGTCTCCGGGGAGACCGTCCTCGACATAACCCTTCTCGACGGGAGCATCGAGAAAGACCTCAGGAGACGGGATTTCACAATGAATGCCGTCGCCTTCGATATCCGGCGGGACCGGGTCATCGACCCCCTTTATGGCCTCCACGATATCGAAAAAGGGCTTATCCGCTACCCCGGCCGCGAAACCATTTCCAGCGACCCCTTGAGGATGCTCAAGGCGGCCCGGCACTTCGCCGCCCTTGAAGGCTTCGCCCTTGATCCCGAACTCATCGATGCAATGACCTCTTCGCGGCATCTCATCGGACAGACCGCGCCCGAGAGGATCAAGTACGAACTCGACCTTATCATGGTCTCCGAGGGAGTCCATCGCGGAATGGAGACGCTCACGAGAACAGGGCTCATCTTCGAGGTGGTACCCGAGCTTGAGGCCTTGCGCCTCATGGACGTGGAAAAGAACTTTTCCCTCGAGACCTTTGGCCATACCATGCTGGGGTTCTCATTCCTCCATACCCGCGGCGGCCATTACTTCACCGACAAAGCCTCAGCGAAAGATGTGGGATATGCGCTCCTCTTTCACGACCTGGGAAAGGCACACACCTATTCCTATGACGAGGCCAGGGGTCTCGTCCATTTTTTCAACCATGAGCGCCGGTCACAGGAAATAGCGTCGGCCATCATGGAAAGACTGCGTTTCAGCACCCATGAGATGAAACGGATATCGGTCCTGATAGAACACCATATGCGCATCTTTCTCATCAGCTCCGCCGGGGCTACGGAAAAGGCAGTGAGACGTCTCATTTACAGGCTCGGCGACCTCACACCGGAGCTTATAGCCCTCACTCTCTGCGACATGTACGGAAGCTCCGGGGGAGAAGAAAACGTCTCAACGCGCCAGGTCGTTCAGAACTGTGATTCCATCATGGCGGCATGGCATGAATCAAAGCAGGAGCCCCTCCCCAGACTCCTGTCCGGGAAAGACCTCCTGACCACGGGCTTCCACCAGGGACCTCTTCTCGGCAAATGCCTCGACACGGTCCGTGACAGACAGGTATCGGGCGAAATGAAAACCCGCGAGGAAGCCCTGCAATTCGCGAAGGAATTCCTGAAAAAGAACAGAAACACAATGACCCCCCTCAAGGAGGACCCACCGGATGACCCCTGAAACCGCGTCCTGCAGGCCCTGTTCCACCGGGGCCACCCTCCTCACCCCATGAGACGCTCCGTCACATCACTGCCCCTCCACACCGGCCGCGCGCCGGCGTGGCTCTTTGACAGAATGAAACGGCTCTGCGGCGCTCTTATCGAGGTCATCGTCATGGAATACGATGCCCGTGAGCTTCTCACCCGGCTTGCGGACCCGTTGTGGTTCCAGGCGCTGGGATGCGCCGTTGGTTTCGACTGGCACTCGAGCGGGCTGACGACAACATTGTGCGGGGCCCTCAAGGAAGGGCTGGTGTCCCTCGGTGATGACGTCCCGCTCGCCATATGCGGCGGCAAGGCCAAGCGGGCGATCCGAACACCCGACGATATCCAGGGCTACGGTGAGAAATGGGGCATGGATGTCTCCGCAATGGTATCAATGAGCAGGCTCTGCGCCAAAATAGACAACACCGCCGTTCAGGACGGATACAGCCTGTACCACCACACCTTCATCTTCACTCCCGACGGTTCCTGGGCCATCATCCAGCAGGGGATGAATGGCGAAAGGAAAGATGCCAGGCGTTACCAGTGGCTCTCCCGGGATGGCCTCGATGTCATGTCCGACCCCCACACGGGAATAACCTGTGACCACACACAGCAGGTCCTCAACTTCGTCGCCGGCCGCAGTGCAGATGCCAGGGATGCAGTCGTCGAATTCACCTCGGAAAACCCCGATAGAATGGCCTCGGCATGGAAAGACATCGCCCTTTCCATGCCGAGACGCCACTACATATCCGCTGCGGACGTGAACACGGGACGCCTTCTGAAGACCTTCAACACCATCCACGAGGCTCACCCGCGATCCTTCCGGGACCTCCTGGAGATACGCGGCGTCGGCCCGCGGACGATGGGCGCCCTGGCACTCGTGTCGGAACTCGTCTACAGTGCCCCGCCAAGCTTTACGGATCCCGCCCGCTTCAGCTTCGCGCACGGTGGAAAGGACGGATACCCTTTCCCCGTCGACAGGCCCACCTACGAGCATTCCATCGACTTCCTCAAGACCTGCATCGACAAGGCAAAAATGGGCGACAGAGAAAAACTGGACACCTTTAAAAGACTGGGAAAAATATAGCAAGGGGTGATAGGTCATGGGTTATGGGTGATAGGAAAAGCAAAAAAAGATCGGTCATTGGTCACTGCGTTTCTCTGGTCTTCCCTATGACCTATAACCTGTTCTTTCTTTCCCCATGACCCCGAATTATCTGTCTTTTCAGTAATCCGGTTCCCCCGGTTTCGTGATACGCCTGTACTCCTTGAGGTCGAGGGCGTGGTCCGTACCGGGTTCGATGGTGGCGTCCTTGGAGTAGCCATACTTCGACCAGTATCCCGTACCGTCCTTCTTGAGGAACTCGATCCTCAGGATCGTTTTCACACTCTTGTAGCCGTACTTGTCAGGCATGAGAAGGCGAAGCGGGCCGCCATACTCCGGCGGAAGAGGACCGTCATTCATCTCGTAGGCAAAGAGGACGCGGGGCTTCAGGAGCTCCTCGATGGAGATGTATTCATAGTAGTCATCCGCCGAATAGAAATAGAGATGCTTCGCCTGAGAGGCAGGCTTTACCAGGTCAAAGAGGGCCTTTGGTCTGAACCCTCCCCATTTCGCCTTGCTCGACCACGATTCAACGCATTTCATGCGCGATACCTGGGTCGCCTTCGGAAGTCCCTTGATGTCCGCAAGGCTGAGGTTCCGCGGTCTCTCGCAAAGCCCTCCCACCTTCAGGGTCCACGTCGCGGGATCAACAGGCCGGATGGGTTTTATGAACCGGATGTAAAAGCCCTCCCGGTCCTCGTTGTCGAGGAGCCCCCGTATCTCCTTCGCCCGCGATGAATGGGGCACGAGGAAAGACAGGAATAGAACGGTGATGAAACGCATCACATCCCGCCTGTCCATTTCCTTGAATACATCCATACCGTAAGTATAGCCCTGACCCTTGACAAACAGAACTGGATAATTACATTCAGTAATATTCGAGAGCCCTTAAAAAGGAGAAAGCCGTGCTGATAATAGAAGATCTGCAGGTGGAGCTGGCGGGAAGGATACTCCTCAAGGACATCGATCTTGAGATCAGACCGGGAGATACGCACGTCCTCTTCGGTCCCAACGGGTCGGGCAAGACATCCCTTCTTATGACCATCATGGGTTATCCGCAGTACATCGTGAAAAAAGGGAGAATAACATTCAAGGGAACGGACATAACCCACGCACCCCTCAACGAGCGGGCCGCGCTGGGGATCGGCATGTCCTACCAGCGGCCCCCCACCATAAACGGTCTCAAGACCAGGCAGATGATCGACATCTGCGCGAAGAGAAAGGTCGATGCCGGGGAGATGGCACGGTCTCTCAACTTCGAAGACTTCCTCGACAGGGACGTCAATGCCGGTTTCTCCGGCGGGGAGATCAAGCGCTCTGAGCTTCTTCAGCTCACGGCCCAGAATCCCGACCTCATGCTTTTCGATGAGCCCGAGTCCGGCGTGGACATCGAGAACATGGCCCTCATCGGCACCACGATCGCCCGGATCCTGGAGAAGGAAACCCCAAAAGGCGGAAAGAACGCGAAACCTTTTGTTCAGCAACGGAGCGAAAGGACAAAGATGGGGCTTATCATCACCCATACGGGCTATATCCTGGACTACGTTCCCGCCGACAAGGGCCAAGTGCTTCTGAACGGAGTCCTCGCCTGTACCGGCAATCCGCGGGAGATATTCCAGTGCATCGGCCAACTGGGTTATGAGGAGTGTGTGAAATGTACGATCTGAAAGAGCTTGAACGAAAGGCACGCCAGGCTATCGACAGGAAGGCAACCTTTGGCGACGATGTTGACCTCGATTCCTTCGACAGGTCTTTTGTTCCCCACACGTACCTTGCCGAGGAGGAGATCTGTTCCATCCCGCAGGAGGAACAACAGCGTCTCTTAATGTCAGGACTCGACGTGACCGGTACCGGAAGGGGTGGAACATATTTCCAGAAGGACACATCGGTCGTCCATTGCCATAGCAACGAGGAGGGCATCGAGGTGATGCCCGTGACAGAGGCATTGAAGAAACACGACTGGGTCAAGGAGTATTTCTGGAAACTCGTTCCCGTTGACCAGGACAAGTATACGGCGTCGGCCTTCCTTGATCTCCACGACGGGTATGTCATCAGGGCACTGCCCGGCAGCAAGAGCATCTATCCCATCCAGGCGTGTCTTTACATCGACAAGGAAAACCTCCAGCAGAACGTCCATAACCTCATCATCGCCGAGGAGGGATCGGAGCTGCACATCATCACGGGCTGCGCGACGTCGCCACACATGAAGCGTGGTGTTCATGTGGGCATATCGGAGTTCTTCGTCAAGAAAGGTGCCAGACTGAGCTTCACCATGATCCACAACTGGGCGGAGGAGATGAGCGTTCGTCCCCGCTCCGTCGCCCGCGTGGAGGAGGGCGGGGTGTTCATCAACAATTACATCTGCATGAAGCCCGTTCGGTCCATCCAGATGTACCCCACGACCCATCTCGTCGGCGACGACGCCACGGCGATGTTCTACAGCGTCATCGTTGGAACTCCGGGATCGCATCTCGACATAGGAGGAAGGATCTACCTGAAAAACAGGGGATGCCGCGCCGAGATAGTGCAAAGATCCATCAGCAACGGCGCGCACATCATAAACCGCGGTCACCTCATCGGGGAGGCCCCCGATATCAAGGCCCACCTGGAATGCAAGGGACTCTTGTTGAAGGGCGGCATTATCGACTCGATACCACAGCTGGAAGGTCACGTCGAGGGCGTGGACATGTCCCACGAGGCCGCCGTCGGAAAGGTGGCCCAGGAAGAGATAAATTATCTCATGTCGCGGGGAATAACGGAAGAAGAGGCAACGTCCACGATTGTTCGCGGCTTTCTGAGCGTGGACATAAAGGGCCTCCCGGTCCCGTTGAGGGAGGAGATAGACCGCGCCATCGACAGGAGCGACAAAGACGCGATCTGAGGAGGAATACCCGTGAGGCGCAGGGATTTCTTGAAGCTTGGAGTTTCGTCCCTCCTGGCAAGCCAGCTTCCCGGCACCCTCCTGGGACAGACCGCTCAGCCGGTCGTTGCCGTCTGTCAGGGGACGGACCATGCCGCCATCACGCGGAAGGTGATAGCCGGGCTCGGCGGCATGAAAGCCTTCGTGAAACCAGGGAACACCGTCGTGGTCAAACCGAACATGGGCTGGGACAGAAAGCCCGAATATGCGGCCAACACCCATCCCCTGGTGGTGAAGACCATTGTTGAAGAGTGCCTCTCTTCGGGCGCGAGGAGGGTGAAGGTCTTCGATCACACCTGCAACGACGCTCGCCGCTGCTACGAGAATAGCGGCATCCAAACGGCTCTCGGGGGCATGAAGAACGTCGACGTCCGGTTCGTTGAGAACGACCGCTTCAGGAAGACCGCGCTTAACGGGCGTTTCCTGAAGGAGTGGCCCCTCTACGACGATGCCCTTGCCGCCGATGTGTTCATCAACGTACCCATCGCCAAACATCACAGCCTGACCGGGCTTACCCTGGGCCTCAAGAACATGATGGGGATAATGGCCGACAACAGGGGATACATTCACCGAAAAATAGAGGACGCCCTTTCCGACGTGAGCAGCGTCGTGAAAAGCCACCTCGTCATCATCGACGCCACGAGGATCCTCACCGACCACGGCCCCCAGGGAGGAAACCTGAAGGACGTGAAGGTCCTCAACACCGTGATCGCCTCGCGGGACATCGTGGCCGCCGACGCTTATGCCACAACCCTCTTCGGAATGAAACCCCAGGACATCCCCACAACGGTGACAGCACACAAGCGCGGGTTGGGGGAGATGGATGTGAAGAAGATGAAGGTTTTAAGTTTTAGGTTTTAAGTGAGACAAGTTTTAGGTTTTAAGTTTAAGTGAAAGACGTAAGGAGACGAGAATGTCTATCCCGTTGTCGGAAACACTCTTCCCCGGTCTCTGCTCAGAACCTAAGACTTTTCATAGGCCAACTGTATGATGTTTAAAGCCATGCAGATGTTTACGAGATACGTAGATAAGGTCTTTAACTCAAAACTTAAAACCTAAAACTTAAAACCCTCTTTATGAAACTTCCCGCTTCCCGCATCTCCCAGCTCCTCTTCCTCGCCCTCTTCCTGTTTCTTTTCATCATCACCGACTACCGGGGGAAGGATGAGATAACCGTTGCCGTCAACAGCTTTTTCAGGGCCAATCCCCTCGTGCTCGCAAGCTATGTTCTGGCGGTCAAGGGTTTTACGTTTCTTCTCCTGCCGGCGCTCGTAATGGCTGTCTGCACACTCCTCCTGGGGAGGTTCTTCTGCGGCTGGATATGCCCCCTCGGGACCGTGATCGATCTCGTCACGCACTGGATCCCGAAGAGCACCTCCATCCGTTCTCTGAAGGGCTCCTTCAAATACTGCCTTCTCTTTACACTTCTCGTCATGGCCCTCTTTTCCGTGAACCTGTCCGGCATTCTCGACCCCATCGCAATCCTCGTGAGGGCACTTACCCTCTTCTTCTACCCTCTTTTCGGCTATGTGGTCAGGGCGGGCTGGTCGGGCCTCTACCAGATTGCCGGAGAGGAACGGGATAACGTCGCGTTTCTCTATGGCTTTCTCAGAGACTACATCCTGCCTTTTCGCGAAACCTTCTATCCCCTTGCCTTCCTCTCCCTCGCCGTCTTCCTTTTCATCCTCGTACTCGAAAGGTTTGAAAGAAGGAACTGGTGCAGGAACATCTGTCCCCTGGGCACCCTTCTCGGGCTTCTCGGGCGTTTTTCCCTCTTTCGGCGCATTCCCTCAAGGATCTGCAAGGACTGCGGCGACTGCCGCTCGCACTGCCCGTCCGCTTTTGACGAGGATATACTGCAGGCCGACAACTGCATTCGCTGCATGCAGTGTCGGGTCCAATGCCGTTTCGGCCGGGTAGAATTCCCGCTGCGGTGGAAAAGACCCTTCCGTTCGATAAGCGAAGGACAGGGACAGCCTGTCATGTCGAGGAGGATACTCCTCGTCAGCCTCGTTTCCGGTTTCTTTCTCTCCAGGGCATTCTCTTTCCGTCACCCCGAAAGGGACCGCCGCCTCCTTCGCCCTCCAGGCGTCAAGGACGAGGGCGATTTTCTCAATAAATGTGTCCGTTGCGGAGAATGCATGAAGGTTTGCCTGCGCAGCGCCCTCTACCCCGACCTCACACGGGCGGGCGTCACGGGCCTTTTTATGCCTGTCATCATTCCCCGGCTGGGCTATTGCGAATACAATTGCACGCTCTGCGGACAGGTGTGCCCCACCGGCGCCATACCCCGGCTTCCGCTTGACGAGAAGCGAAAGAGCGTCATCGGTACCGCCGTCATAGACAGGAACATCTGCCTTCCCTATGCAAAGAAGCTCAACTGTCTCGTCTGCGAAGAACACTGCCCCATCCCGGAAAAGGCCATCCGCTTCGAAACGGTGGAGGACATCGATCATAGGGGCAAAAAAATCACTCTCAAACGACCCTACATCGTCGACGACCTCTGCAACGGCTGCGGCATATGCGAGAACAAGTGCCCGCTTGAAGGCCGCTCGGCCGTGGAGGTCTTCGCCAGGAAGAAAGGCTGAACTCCGAACCGGAAGGGGTTTGACCATTAGGGGCCGCCCGGCCGTGGAGGTTCGTGCGACAAAGAAAGGTCGAATCCCGAACAGGAAGGGGTTTGACCGTTAGAGCCGCTAGAGCCGTTAGAACGTTAGAAGCGAGAAAGTCATTGCTTCTGCATGGTGGGGTGGTTGAGTTTTCTCCAATGCCTAAGAGGCTCAAGTTATTGCTAACCGTCTCTCGGTTCCAACGGCTCTAACGGTGCTAACGGTTTCTCAGCTTTCTTTCAGTACGCTTCTTATGATCTCGTCCAGCTCCGTCATGAGGCAGGGTTTGGGGAGAACGCCTTTGAAACCGTACCTCCGATAGCTTGCCATGACGGGGTCGTTGGAGTAACCGCTGGAGACTATGGCCCTGACGCCGGGGTCAATGGCAAGGAGTTCCTTCAACGTGTCCTTCCCTCCCAATCCACCGGGCACGGTTATGTCGAGAAGGACAACGTCAAAGGGGCATCCGGCTTCACAGGCTTCACGATACCTGGCAATCGCCTCCCGGCCATCCGCCGCAGAGGTCACATCGTAACCGAGGCCCTCCAGCATCTCCTTCGTCGCCTTACGTATCATCGCCTCGTCATCCATGTGAAGGACCCTTGCCCGAAGCGCGGCGCCCCTCATGTCCCGGATATCCATGGTGACAGAGGCGGCCGGCCACCGCGACGCCTTCAGGTAAATGAAAAAGACGGTTCCCGAACCGGGCTCGGACTCGAGCGTGATATGGCCGTCATGGTTCTTGATGATCGAATAGGATGTGGCAAGTCCGAGACCACTCCCTTTGTCCTTTGTTGTGAAGTAGGGATCGAACACCTTGTGCACGTGTTCCGGCGCAATCCCGATGCCGTGGTCTTTCACAGATATCCGGACATAGCTGCCGGGTTTCAGGAGGGCGCCGTGCTCCATCATCTCCCGGGTAACGACGAGGTTCCCGGCCTCGATCGTGATCACCCCGCCACCGGGCATGGCCTGCTGGGAATTGATGATGAGATTGTTTATGACCTGGCTCATCTGGCCCTCGTCGATATCCACGGGGAAAAGGTCTTCGGCAAATGCGAAGTCGCACCTGACCCTGGAACCCGTGAGGGCGAAACCGGCCGTTTCCCTGACCACGTTCTCGATGGAGGTCGTCTTCAGGATAGGAGAACCTCCCCTCGAAAAGGTGAGAAGCTGGAGGGTCAGGTCCTTGGCCCTCAGCACCGCCTGTTCCGCGTCCTCGAGACGTTTCAGCACCTTCTCGTCCGAAGGCTTCGCGTACGTCTTTGCCAGAGACACGTTGCCCAGCACGGCGGCGAGGATATTGTTGAAATCGTGGGCTATTCCTCCCGCCAGAATGCCCACCGATTCAAGCTTGCTCATCTTTTGCAGTTCCTCGTCCATTCTCTTCCTTTCCGTCACGTCGCGAAAGACCAGCACCACACCGGCGATATTCCCGTCCCTGTCCCGTATGGGCGCGCCGCTGTCGGCTATGGCAAGTTCGCCGCCGTCCTTTGAGATGAGAACCGTATGGTTCGCGAGACCGACGACGGCCCCCATTCGCAGCACTTTGTCAACGGGGTTTTCGCACCTTGCACGGGTCCTCTCGTTGATGATGTGGAAAACATCGGTAAGGTCCCTTCCGGTGGCTTTCTCCTGTTCCCACCCCGTCAGTTCCTCGGCGACGGCATTCATGAGAACGATTCTCCCATCGGCGTCGGTGGCGATCACGCCGTCGCCTATGGAACGCAATGTGACCGCGAGGCGCTCCTTTTCATTTGCCAGCGCCTCCTCGGCGAGACAGCGCTCCGTTATGTCCTCGAAGGAGACTATGTAGTCGCCTCTCTCCAGGCGGACGGTGATGAAATTGATGAGCTTTGTCGCCCCATTCTTGCATACCACGGGGAAGGTCCTGGGCATCTTCTCTCCGGCCTCCGTGGTGCTGTTGTCGTGATGCCAGGCCCCGGCCACGGTCTTCCTCACGGCCTCGTCGGGATAGGCGCGCTCGAACCACGCGGCACGGTCGGGTATATCGGCAAGGGTGAACCCGAAGATCTCCGTGAACTTCGGGTTCACGTAGAGATATCTGTCTTCCCTGTCGAACATCGCCATGCCGAAAGGGGCATGCTCGATGAGGACCTGGAACTTCTGCCGCTCCACGTTCAATCTTTCCTCGGCCAGTTCCTTGTCGGAAACGTCACGGGCGAAACAGAAGATAAAGTCCTCTCCGTTGTAGGTGACGTGGTTCGCAATCACCTCGACGGGGAAGACACGGCCGTTCCTGGCCTGGTGATGGGACCTGAAAGTGATGGAACCCTCTTCCGCCATGCACCTGCCTATGGCGGATAGCTCCCTCTTCGTGTGGTCGGGATCGACATCCACGACCCTGAGAGCGAGGAGTTCCTCTTTCGTATACCCGAGTTTGCTGCAGGCGGCCTCGTTCACATACACAAAGCGGCCATCGGGCCTGATCCAGAAGATCGATTCAGAGGCATGCTCGATGGAGAACCGCGTGAGCCAGAGTGCTTCCTCACGCATTCGCCTCACCGTCACGTCCCTCATGTACACGAGCGCGACCTTATCCCCCCTGTAGGTGGTCCCCGTCGCGGATACCTCGATGTAAACGATGTCACCGTTGCGCCTGACCCCCTTGAACTCGTACCGCTCCGGCATTGCCTCGCCGCGCTGCCTGCGCTGCGTGAAATCGGCCACCCTCTCATGGTCATCGGGATGGACGGTTAGGGATTGCGGTTGCCCGATGATGTCGGCGGGGCTGTCATAACCGAAGATCTCGACGAACTTCCCGTTCACGTAAAGATGGATGTTGCCTTTCAGTATGGCCACACCGTCGTTCGAATTCTCGATGGCCGTCCGGTAACGCTCCTCTGACTCCCGAAGAGCCTCCTCGGCCCGGCGGACCGCCGTCACGTCGCGGCTGAAGACAGCGATCTTTGCCACCGACCCTCGCCGGTCGAGAACCGGATAGTAGCAGTTCTCAAGCCAGACACCATCCCGGAAATCGATGCAGGAAAGGGGTCTTCGTCCCGTAATTATCCTCTCCATCAGGGCCTTTCTGCTGCGGGCCACCTCGGGCGAGAAATAATCGAATATGTTGCTGCCCACCATCTTTTCCACATCCTGGTTGAAACGGCGTGCCAGGTTCTCATTGAGCGTAATGATCGTCCCTTCGCTGTCCATCATGAAGGCCGCGTCGGGCGGGGTATCGAAAAAGACGCGGACACCGTCCTCTCCCACGGAGGATACAACCTGTTCCTTCTCCTGACTGGAGTCGTTCATAGCCACCTCGCAACAGGGGTACCGTGCCCCAACTCAACGGGGAACGGACACACCCTTTCTGTTCGTATCTTTCCTGATTCCTGTACAGGTTTTTCTCTTTTTAAGAAGCCTGTGCCTGACCCCGGTTCCTGATCATTATTGTATGAACCTTTCGAGCCAAAAGGCAAGGATTTCGAACATCTTGCCAACTTGATAAAAGATATAAAATGTTTATAATGTATAGGATAAATTCTTGTGGGGGTTCGATGAACAGATTCAAGACATTCTTTCTCATGACCGTCCTTACCATTATCCTGGTCGGTCTTGGCAGTATCATAGGGGGCAGGTCCGGGGGCATGATCGCTTTTGCCATCGCCCTCGTCATGAATTTCGTCAGCTACTGGTTCTCCGATAAGATCGTCCTCAGAATGTACGGCGCGAGAGAGGTCTCTCCGTCCGAGTTGCCGCAACTCCATGGTACGGTCGCATCCCTGGCACAGCGCGCCGGCATTCCCATGCCGAGGGTCTTCATCATCGAGGACAACAGCCCCAACGCCTTCGCAACCGGCCGTAATCCCGAGCACGGGGTGGTGGCGGTAACGACGGGCATCATGCGCATACTCTCGCGGGATGAACTCGAGGGCGTACTCGCCCATGAGCTCTCCCACATCAAGCACCGCGACATCCTCATTCAGAGTGTTGCCGCAACGCTGGCGGGCGCCATAACGATGATTGCCAACTGGGCCCGTTTCGCGGCCTTCTTCGGAGGTTCCTCCGACGACGATGACGGGGGCGGCAACATCTTCACCGTTATCATCTTTTCCGTCATCGCCGCCTTCGCCGCGATGCTCATCCAGCTCGCCATTTCCCGGTCCCGGGAATACCTGGCGGATGACGGAGGGGCGAGCCTGTCGGGAAACCCTCTCTTTCTCGCAGGGGCGCTGCGCAAGCTGCATGCCGGCGTGGCGCGCCATCCCATGAACGACGCGAACCCCTCCACGGCCCCGCTCTTTATAGTAAACCCCTTTAGCGCCGGCGGCATTCGTTCCCTCTTCAGCACCCACCCTCCTATCGAAGAAAGGATCAGGAGACTGGAGGACATGGCCTATCGGCGATAAGTTCGGACATCTCCTCAGGGCCATTTCGATCCGTATCATTCGGGATGTTGAATCCGGCAGGTTCCTCGATGAGTCCATCGATTCCGCCTTCTCGCACTCGCGCCTCAACGAAGGTGAGAGGGCACTTATATACCAGATAGCCTCGGGGGTGATACGCTGGCGGGGATATCTCGATCTTGTTCTTTCCCGCTATGTCAGGAAACCTGTCGAAAAGGACGTCCGATACCTCCTCTGGATGACGCTCTACCAGGTCGGGTTCATGAAAAAGGCCTATTACCACGTCGTGAAAGAGGCCGTTCAGTACGCCAGGAACGAAAGGGGAAAGTTCGTGGCCGGGTTCGTGAACGCCGTCCTGAGAAGGTACGTGAATGACAGGGAGACCTGCATCCCGTCCCCAGGCGAGGCGGTGCGGCAGACCTTTCCCAAATGGCTCGTCGACCGCTGGACGATGAGGTTCGGTACCGGTGAAACGGATGGACTCCTTGAATTGCTCAACAGGGAACCGGAGTTCACGCTCAGGGTAAACACGCACAGGATGACTGTCGATGAGGCGATCGAGGCCCTGGCGGGTGATGGGATCGAGGTCCGCCGCGGCCGCCTTTCACCTTCGGCCCTCATCGTCGACAGGCTCATCCCGGTCTTCGCGAACACTCTCTTCAGGAACGGGATTGTGAGCGTTCAGGGAGAGGCCTCCCAGCTCGCGGGCATGGCGGTCGCGGCGGCGGGCGGCACCACGATCCTCGATGCGTGCACCGGTTCGGCAACGAAGACGAAACAGGTGAGGGAGATATCTCCTCAGGCACACATCATTTCCATGGACAACAACATGAAACGCCTCCGCCTGTCGTCGCCCGGCTACAACATGATCTGTGCCGACGCCCTTGTCCCGCCTTTCAGGGCCGGATCTTTCGATACCGTCCTCGTCGACGCGCCCTGCTCATCGCTGGGCATCGTCCGCAAGCATCCCGAGATCAAGTGGCGGCGCACCGAAGAGGACATCTCCCGGTTCGCCGCGATGCAGCTCTCCCTGCTCCGCTCGCTGTGGGACCTCGTGCGACCGGGAGGGCGCGTGGTCTACAGTGTCTGTTCCTTCGAGCCTGAAGAGACGACGGATGTCATTCGCAACCTGGCAAAGGATAAGAACTTTGTTCTTGAAAATCCGCTGCCGTTCCTGTTTAATAAGGATTGTTTTCTCTCGTTGCCGCATGAGACGGCTCTGGACGGTTTCTTTATAGCACGAATAAGGAAACTATGAAACTCTTGAAGATCCTATTCTATGCTGTAGCACCGGTGCTCGTCTTCGGCCTGTCGACATACCTGACGATAAGCTTCCTTCTCAAGTTCCAGCAAACCACGATCTGCCCCGATGTGCGGGGGAAGACCGTCGAGGACGCCCGGGAGCTTCTCAGGAACAAGGGTCTTGCCCTCGTGGTGCTCAGGTACGAGCGGCGCAACGATGTGCCATACAACCATATCACCGTGCAAAAACCCGACGCCAATATATCCACAAAGAAAGGAAGGGTGGTCCATGTCATCGTGTCTGAAGGGCCGGAGCTCATGAAGACCCCGGGCTTCGTGGGACTCACTCTCGATGAGACCCAACCGGTGTTCAGCGACAAGCATCTCGTTCTCGAAAAAACGGTCCTCGTGCCTCACTCCAAACCGGGCAGGGTTATCGCGCAGCTTCCGGCAGAGGGCACGGACATCCTCGAATACGGCAAGGTAACCCTCTTCATCGGCACGGCGCCCAGGTGCTATTACCTCATGGCCGACACGCGCGACATCAATTACAACGAGCTCGCCGATGAACTCGAAGCAAAAGGGATAAAATACAGGATCAACTACGCGCGGAGCGATCAGGCCTCTGCGCGCGGCGGTATCGAGTATTCGATACTTCCCAGAACGGTATTCAGCTCGACGGAGGAGATCGTTATCAATATCTACTAGCCATGGAGGCATTATCATGAAAGATATCCTCATCGCGCCGTCCATCCTTTCCTGCGATTTCCTGCGCCTCGGACAGGAGATAAAAGACGTCGAGGATGCGGGCGCGGACCTTATCCACGTGGACGTCATGGACGGCCATTTCGTTCCCAACATAACCATCGGCCCCATGTTCGTCGAGACCCTGCGCAGGATCAACACAAAGCCCCTGGATGTCCACCTCATGATAGAGAAGCCGGCGCAATACGTGCGGCAATTCGCAGAGGCCGGATCCGACATTGTCACCATACATGCCGAAGCAGACAATCATCTTTACCGCACCCTCGATGTCATCAAGGAATCCGGTGCGCGGGCCGGCATATCATTCAATCCCGCGACGCCTCTCGGCCTTCTCGAACATGTCATCCACATTGTCGATCTTGTCCTCATCATGACCGTCAACCCCGGTTTCGGCGGTCAAAAGTACATCCCCGAGATGGCCGGAAAGATCGCCGAGGCGCGCAGGATGATCGATAAGGCGGGCAGGTATATAGACCTCGAGGTCGATGGCGGCATCAAGGCGGCAAACGCCGCCGAGGTGGTCAAGGCAGGCGGCAACATCCTCGTCATGGGAACGGAGATATTCCACAGCGGTGACTATCGGAAGAAGATCGACGAGGTGCACGACAAGCTGGGCCGTTGATCATGGAACTCAGAAAACAAAAAGCATACAAAGGCGTCTTCGACAGGGCCCGCGACGAACTCCTGGGAAGCGCCATGGAGGAGAGGTTCTTCCTTGCGGGCCTCAGCCACGAGAGGGCCGGCACCGGAGTAAGGGTCCATGTTCCCTTTTTCGACGAGACCATTCTCCTTGACATGCCGGGGTTCACCTTCTCGAGTTCCAAAGGAGCCAATGTCACCCTCGTCGCGAAGATCATCATCCTTCACTACATAAACACCGCCTCAGGGATCCCGCTCGCGGGCGAGAAGGTCTCCTACGGGGACATCCCTGCGTGCATGCACTATGACCCCGTCTTCGAGAGGAGGGTGCTCAAACCTCTTGTCAGGGCATTCGGCTACGACAGGCATGCCTTTCTCGACGCCGGCCGCAGCCTCGGGGCAAAGGAGGAAGAATTCGGCGACGCCTCTCTCACACTTTTCGCCTTCCCGAAGGTGCCTGTCACCTTTGTTCTCTGGGAAGGGGACACCGAGTTCCCGCCGTCGGCCAGGGCCCTTTTCGATCCCTCCGTCACCGGCTACCTGCCGCTCGAGGATATAGTGGTGGTATCGAAGCTTGCCGCCGGAAGAATACTGAAGACGGCGATGAGGAATTTTACCGACGAGGTGTGACATGATATTCAAGCAATTCAACTTTGATGGATGCCTCGCCTATGTCATGGCCTGTGAAAGGGAAAGAAAAGGGGTGATCATCGACCCTTCCCACGAAATGGACCCTTTCCTCGATTTCGTCGCGTCCCGGGGACTCACCATAACCCACATCATCGACACCCACACTCACGTCGACCACGTTTCCCTGGCACCGGAGCTTGCCGACAGGCTTACGGCCAAAACGGTCATGAACAGGAACACACCGGCGCAAAGAGAGTTGGGGACAAAGGTCACGGACCTCTTCGGCATCGAAAAGGTCCTGGCCGAGAACGCCCTGAAAAGGGTCGATCTCTACCTGGGTGACGGGGATGAACTGGAGATAGGCGACATCACGCTGAAGGCAATGGAAACGAAGGGCCACACCCGGGACCATATGGCGATCCTCGCCGGTGACAGGATCTTCACCGGTGATGTCCTCATCATAGGTCAGTGCGGAAGGACGGACCTGCCCGGCGGAAGCTCCCGAGACATGTACGAAAGCCTCTTCGGCAGGATCATGCCTCTCTCAGACGACCTCATCGTGTACCCCGCCCATGACTACAGGGGCAACATCAATTCATCACTGGGGTACGAAAAGGTGAACAACGTGTGCCTCAAGACACCGCGCACCGTGGAGGAGTTCGAGGCATTCCTGAAAGGTCTCTTCCCCCCGCTCGACGCGAAGACGGGAAAACTCCAGTGCGGCCTCAGCACCATGGAACCGGCACCCGAGGGTGAGTTGGGGCCGCTCATGAAAAGCTTCTGCATGTCCATGGAGGCCATCCTCGCCACACCCCGCGAAGAAACCGTCATCGAGCCCGAAGAGCTGCTGCAGAAGATCACGAACAAGGAAAGGCTCTTCCTTGTTGATGTCAGGGAACCCGGAGAACTGGCCGAGACAGGCTTTATAGAGGGCGCCGTGAACATCCCTGTCCGGGAGGTAGCCCTGAGGATAGGCGAACTCCCGAAAGACCTCAGTACGCCTGTCGTCGTCTACTGTGCGAGCGGCCACCGCTCCTCCCACGCAGCGATCTACCTGAGGGCCTACGGCTACCGCAACACCCGAAACCTCGAATACGGCATCCACGGCTGGCAGGACCGCAATTATCCGCTCAAACAGATCCGTTAGAACCGTTGGCACCGTTAGAGCCGTTAGAGCCGTTCAGATAGTCTGGAAGTTAGCGGTCGACGGATTTGGGAACACCTACCGGCAAAGGACGGATAGAAGATGTGGGTCAGTGCTCCGAAACCTTCCCCCCGCCCGTAGCCTCTCCAACGGTTCTAACGGTTCAAACGGTGTTTACCTGAGCAGTATCTTCCCCTTCGGTTCGGCGAGGAAGGTGCCTATGATGTGGTAGTCTACGCCGAGACGGGTGGCCGTTTCTTCGAATTTCGCCCTGTCCGCGGGGTCGAGGGCCATGAGGAGACCCCCCGATGTCTGGGGATCGAATATGATGTCGAAGAAGAAATCTGACCGCGTCGTGACCACATGTTCTCTGTAGAAATCCCTGTTGCGGTAGAGCCCTCCGGGCACCAGACCCGATGTGGCAAACTCCACGGCTTCCCCGAAATAGGGAAGCTTCCCGGCGTGAAGCTCGACACCCAGGGACTCCCGTATCATCTCTTTGAGATGTCCCGCCAGGCCGAACCCCGTGACGTCCGTGCAGGCGTGAACGTTCACGGAAAGCATCGCCTCGGCCGCCGTCCTGTTGAGGGTGGCCATAACCGTCGCAAGACCTGTTGCGGCATGGTCATTGAGGAGCTTTCCCTTGATGGCGGTGTTCATGATACCCGTCCCGAGGGGCTTGGTGAGAACGAGAATGTCCCAGGGTCTCGCCCCTTCATTGAGGAGGACCTTGTCGGGATGGACTATTCCCGTCACCGCAAGCCCGTACTTGATCTCGTCATCGTCCACGCTGTGGCCCCCGAGAAGACTTACCCCGGCCTCCCTCATCTTGTCCGCCCCGCCCCGGATGATCTCCTTGAGGATCGCAATGTCGAATTTTGTCGGCGAGAAGCAAACGAGGTTGAGGGCGGTTTTCGGGACGGCCCCCATGGCATATATGTCGCTCAAGGCGTTCGCGGCGGCTATCTGTCCGAACCAGTATGGATCGTCCACGACAGGTGTGAAGAAGTCGACCGTCTGAACGAGGGCGATCTCATCCGTCACCTTGTAGACACCCGCGTCCTCAAAGCCTTCAATGCCCACAATGACGTTTTCATCCACCGGGATATCTATCCCGCAGAGGATGTTCGCCAGGTCGCCCGGACCTATCTTTGACGCTCACCCGCCGCCGCGGACAAACTTCGTCAGTTCCCTGTCCACTCGCCCTCCGTTTCTTCCAGTACAATGCTCCTCAGGGAAGGAGCATCTTCTTTGACCTTTTCCTGGGCCGCGGGGCCTCATCGAGGGAGATATGTCTTTCCTCTATCCTCTCGATCCCCGCGTAATAGCAACAATTCACACTCTTGTAATTGTTGTCGAAGACGCGCACCTTGCCGTCCTGAAAATCGACCCGCACGTAGCAGAAC
>MVQQ01000196.1 GCA_002067555.1 Syntrophorhabdus sp. PtaB.Bin184 | reverse complement strand
GCCTGAGACCTGAAACTTGGGACCTGAGACGGATCCTCAAAAAGAAAGCTATCAGGCTTTCTTTTTGAGGATGAGGGAGCCGAAGGCGCCGAGCAGAGAGACTCCGGCGGAGAGGAGGAAGGCGTTGGTGAAGGTTCCCGTGGCGTCCTTTATGTAGCCACCCGCCAGGGGTCCCAGGGCCTGGCCTATACCGAAGAAGAGGGTTATGAACCCGAGGCCGGCAGGGGCGAGCCGCCCACCCACGGCGTCCCCTGATGCCGCGGCCATGATGGTCGGGATCGAGAAGGCGGCGATCCCGAAGACGACCGCCGACACGTAGAAACCGGTGGTGTCCTTCCAGAAGGCGAAGATGACGTAGGAGAGGGCCAGGGTGAGGTAGGCGATCATGGAACCGTACCTTCTTCCGAGCACATCGGATATCCAGCCGTATATGACGCCGCAGAAGATGCTGAAGATGCCCAGAACCGCGAAGATCCTGCCCGCGGCGATGGGGCTTATGCCCATCTCTTTGGTAAGGAAGGCGACGAAGAAGGTGAGGTAGATGATATAGGAGAAGCCGTACATGAAATAGACCGCTCCGAGTTTCCAGATCTCCGATTCGACGACAACGTCCTTGAAGGCCGAGAAGAGAGTTACCTTCGGGCCACCCTTTTGCTCCTCGGTGCCGCCGTACATGGAAAGACCCTTCTCCGCCGGGTTGTTCCTCAGGAAGGCGTAGCAGGCGAATGCGAGGACGAAGACAGCGATGCCCAGGAAATACCAGGCGTAGCGCCACCCGTCCTTTCCGAAGTGCGAGATGATGGGGGGCAGGATGATGCCCGCCAGGAAGAGCCCCGTACCGATGCCGGCGGACACGATCCCGGTGGCCAGGCCCCTTTTCTTCATTATGAACCAGGCGGCGGGCAGCGCCATGATGGGAACGTAGCTCCCTCCATTACCGAGCCCGGCTATGAGCCGCATCACGAAGGCGAAGGAGAATGAATCGGCAAGGCCGGTAAGGAAAAGGCTGACGCCTATCACGAGGAGGGAGACGAAGACGACCCGTCTCACCCCGAATCGGGCGGCAAGAAAGCCGCCTATGATGGCGAGGCTGAGATAGCCGATGAAATTGCCTGTCGCAATGGAGCCAAGCTGAGTGTAGTTGAGCATGAGGCCGTCTTTCATGGGCGGCAGTATCACCGAATAGGACATCCTGCCAAAGCCATGGGCCAGAATGGTGACAAGTGTACCGGTGAAAGCGATGATCCATGCGTAATGCACCATTATTCCACCTCCGGATTGGAATCCAACGCGCTTCAATAAAGCGACGGTGCAGGTATCCTTGTGTTTCAGATCAGAATCCTGCCATGGACGATGAGAGCATTGTTTCGCGTTGCTTCTCCCGGCCGTTCACCCGCTGTTGCAACCCCCGCTTAAGAACTATGGTACGTTGTCATCTGTAAAAATGCAAGCCCGGTTCCATCCCCACTTTAACCGGTCTCGTTTCCCGCTTCTGTTAACCCGGCAACACTGTTAATGTGTAAGCCTTTCTCCGGGATGAATGTGTTAATTTCTCTTGCGGAAGTGCCGACAAGTATCATAAGGTTTGTTCACAGCATCGCTTCAGAGTGCTGCTTTGCAGGGCATGAGAAACGATCCGCGGCCGTGATCGTAAATTGTTCATTGAGGAACAGGATTACGCGAGTATCTCAACGCATGAGCATCACATCAGGCGCGGCAGGTAATGGCCTCCAGCGGAAGGAAAAGAGGCGGGTAACCAACCCGGCAGGGACGGCAATACTCGCAGTCCTCTCGTTCCTTCTCTTCACCGGCGCATGCTGCGCATTCGCGGCGGAGCGCCACAAGACGGCACTCTTTCTCCACTCCTACCACAGGACAGATTGGACCGAGACCATAATGGAAGGCTACATATCGGCCTTGCAGGGGCGCGAGGACCTTGGCGTGCACGTGGAGTACATGGACACGAAGAAGACGGAGACCGCCGGATATCTCCGCAAACTTCGCGACATCTACGCGATGAAGTTCGCGTCCGTCCGTTTTGATGTTGTCCTTGTCTCCGATGACAACGCCTTTCGGTTTGCCCTGTCCCATCAGAAAGAGCTGTTCGGGTATGCTCCCATCGTGTTCTGCGGGGTCAACCGGTTCAGCGGGGACCTTGTCGCCGGGCGGGACAATGTCGTCGGTGTGATCGAAGAGGATGATTTCGAGGAAACGCTGGCGTTTGCCTTTCGGGTGAGGCCGAAGACGCGAACGGTCTACGTCATGCATGACCGGACGAAAGAAAATCTGAAACGCTTTGAAGAGCTGACGCGGATAATAAAGGCCGGTTATCCCCGGGTGGCGGTGGAAACGCTGGGCAATCTCTCCTATGCGCGGATCCTTCAGGTCATGCCCGCTTTGCCCCGGGACAGCATCGTCTTTTTCATATCACTGTGGCAGGATGGGGAGGGCAGACCCGTCTCCGCTGTGGAGGCTTCGAAGGTTATGAAACTGTCGCCAGTCCCGGTCTTCGGCCGCTCGAGTTCTCTCGTGGGCAAAGGGCTCCTTGGAGGGAAATGCGTCTCCGGTTTCAGTCAGGGCAGGGCCGCGGGACTCCTGGCGCGGCAGATACTGGATGGCAAACGCCCCGGGGACCTTCCCCGGGTGATCGAGAGCCCGAACCGGTTCGTGTTCGATCACGCGGAGCTCAAGGAGCACGGGGTCACCGAAAATGTGCTCCCTTCAGGGAGCGTTGTTCTCAACAAACCGCCATCCTTTCTCGAACAGAACAGGAGTACAATAGTGGCCTCCATCGCGGTGGTGGTCGTTCTCCTCGCATTCATCGCCGTTCTGGCGGTGAGCCTGGCGCGTTTGAGGCGCACGTCGCTCAAGCTCAGGGCGAGAGAACTGGAGCTCCTCGCATCGCAGGAGACGCTGTCGGGGATCCTCTCGGCCTCTCCGAGCGGTATCGTGAAGATCAGGGGAAGGATATTTGAATGGGTCAACGACGCGATGTGTTCCATCACGGGCTACAGTGAAGACGAGCTTGTGGGGCATGATTCCCGGTTCCTCTATCCCGATGACGAGGAGTACGAAAGGGTGGGACGCGAGATATACCTCAAGGGGCAGGAGGAATCGAGGTGGGTCCGCAAGGACGGCACCGTGATAGAGCTCCTCTTCCAGGTGGCAAAGACGACGGGCGACAGCTACATCGCCGTCGTAACGGACATAACGGAGCGCATCAGGACGGCCCGGGCCCTTAAGGAGAGCGAGAAGCTCTACCGCAACATAATCGAAAAGATACAGGACGTCTTCTACAGGTTCGACACGAAGGGGACCATGATCATGATAAACCCGGCCGGTGCGAGGATGTTGCATTACGGTTCCGTCGATGAGATGCTGGGTTTGCCCATGGAGGCGTTCTGGAACGATCCCCGGGACCTCTACAGGATGATCGACGAACTGAAGGACCGGGACCGCTTGAACGATTACGAGGCGCTCCTCAAACGCAAGGACGGCACGACGCTGTACGTTTCAATCACCACCCATTATTTCTATGATGACGACGGGAATATAGCGGGCCGGGAAGGGATACTCAGGGACATCACGGAGCGAAAGATGGCGGCGGAGGCCCTGCGCGAAAGCGAGGTACGCTACCGGGCGCTCTTCGAGTTCTCTCCCGATGCGGTCCTTGTCCTCAAGGACGGTGTTTACATGGACTGTAACTCACGGACGCTGGAACTGATGAAGTGCGCGAAAGAGGACATTCTGGGGAAGGAGCCCCACGCGCTCTCGCCCGAGGTCCAGCCCGACGGCATCCCTTCCGTTGATAAGGCAAACGAGAAGGTGCGCCTCGCCATGTCCGGCAGACCGCAATTCTTCGAGTGGCGCAACAGGGTCTTCGACGGCAGCGGGTATTTCGATGCGGAGGTCAACCTGAGCCGTTTTGACGTGAACAACGAGGCCTACCTCCTCGTGATCGTGCGGGACATAACGGAGAGGAGAAAGGCCGAGGCCCAGATCCGGCGTCTCGTCACGGCCATCGAGCAGGCGGCGGAGGACATCCTGATCACCGATGCCGACGGTATCATTGAATATGTCAATCCCGCCTTCGAGTCCGTCACGGGGTATGTCCGTGAGGAGGTGATAGGAAGGAAACCTGATTTCCTCGTGAGCGGGCTCCACGACCAAGAGTTCTACGAGAGCCTTTGGGAGACGATCCGGGCCGGCAAGGTCTGGACGGGTACCATCGTCAACAGGAGAAAGGACGGGACCTTCATCCACGAGGAATCCACCGTCGGCCCCCTCGTCGATTCCTCGGGCGCGATAACGGGGTACATCTCCCTCAACCGGGACGTCACGAGACAGATCCAGCTTGAATCACAGCTGCATCAGTCTCAGAAGATGGAGGTCATAGGACAGCTCGCCGGCGGGATAGCCCATGATTTCAACAACATTCTCAGTGCCATCATCGGCTATTCGAACCTCGTTCAGATCAAACTCCCGCCCGACGATCCCGTCCGCAAATATGTCGACCAGATCGTCGCGTCGTCAGGCAAGGCGGCCATCCTTACCCAGAGTCTCCTTGCCTTCAGCAGGAAGCAGATTATCGACCCGAAACCGCTGGATGTCAACGCGGCGATCATGGGAACGAAGAAGCTGCTTGCCCGGCTCATCACCGAGGACATCGTCCTCAGGACGGAACTGTGCGCGGGTTCCCTTGTCGTGATGGCCGATCTTGTCCAGATGGACCAGGTCCTTATGAACCTTGTGGCCAACGCCCGGGACGCGATGCCCGCGGGAGGCACCCTCACGATCAGAACGAGAAGGGCACACGGTGTCGATGGGAACGAGGGGGGGCAGGAGGACCGGTTCGCCTGCATCTCCGTCTCCGACACAGGTATCGGCATGGACGCGAGGACGAGGGAGAAGGTCTTCGAGCCCTTTTTCACGACAAAGGAGTCAGGCAAGGGGACCGGGCTGGGTCTCGCTATAGTCTACGGGATAGTAGAGCAGCACAACGGCACCATCCGTGTTGCCAGTGAACCGGGTCACGGAACGACCTTCGAGGTGTTCCTGCCCGTAGTCGAGGCCTGTCCCGACGAAGAGGCGGAGACGACTAACGACAGCCCGAGAGGCAGCGAGAAGATACTTGTCGTGGAAGACAACGAGGAGCTGAGGAGCCTCTTGTGCACCGTTCTTTCGGAGCAGGGCTACAGGGTCTTCGAGGCGGTGGACGGCCTCGACGCCCTCGAAACACAAAAGCAGTGCCAGGCGGACCTCGTCATTCTCGATGTCGTCATGCCGAAGATGAACGGCAAAGAGGCCTATGACAGGCTGAGATCCATCGATCCCAATATCAGGGTGCTTTTCATGAGCGGCTACACCGATGACATCATCCACCAGAAGGGCATCCTTGACGAGACGATAGAGTACATCGCGAAGCCCATTCTGCCCCGGGACCTTCTGAAAAAGGTCAGGGAGATGCTCGACGGAGAAACCCCTATTTCTTGATGCCCTCCCAGTCCTTGAGGAATTTCTGCAGGCCGATGTCCGTCAGGGGATGGTTCATGAGCTGCTTGAGGACGTTGAAGGGGATGGTGGCGATATCGGCGCCGACAAGGGCGGCATCGAGGACATGCATGGGATTGCGTATGCTCGCGACGATGACCTCTGTCTCAAAGGCATAATTGTAGAATATGGTAACGATGTTCTCGACTATCTCCATGCCCCTCTGGGAGATATCGTCGAGCCTGCCGATGAAGGGGCTCACGAACGTGGCGCCTGCCTTCGCGGCAATGAGGGCCTGAACGGGTTGAAAGATGAGGGTAACATTCGTCTTTATGCCCTCGTCGGTCAGCGTCCTGACGGCCCGGATCCCCTGTTCTGTCATGGGTATCTTGATGACGGCGTTCTCCCCCAGGGCGGCCAGTTTCCGCGCCTCCTCGCACATGCCTTCCGCCGTGGTCGATATGACCTCCAGGCTGACGGGCCCGGGAACGGTCTGAAGTATCTCGCGGAGCACGGCGTCGGGGTCCTTTTTCTCTTTCGCGAGAAGTGACGGATTTGTGGTAACGCCGTCGACGAGTCCCATCTCCATGCCCTTCCTGATCTCGTCGATATTCGCCGTATCTATAAAGAATTTCATTTCCTGACCTCCGAATGTGATGGTGGATGTAAAAACTGTAAGAGTATACACGACCTGGGGCCAAAGAGTAAAGAACAAGGAATAGGGGAGGGGGCCAGATTGATAGGATGAATAGGAGAATAGGACCTATAGGACATATTGGACCTATAGGACAAGATAGGACTTATAGGACTATCGAAGTGCAATTGCCGCCCACAGAGGACAATCGATCCGTCCTATTGGTCCTAAGCGTCCTATCGGTCTTATTGGTCCTATTTTCCCATTCGTCCTATCCTCTCCCGGTCGCTTTCCCCTTCCCCCTTCCTTCCTCCTCCCTATCCTCTCCTCCCCGCCTTCGCTATTGACTTTTCCGTTTCCCCCATGTTATAAAGCCTCATTATGACGAACACAGCGACAAACAACTGGTGGTGGCGGCGGAAATTGTAGGTGTGAGACCGTAATTTTCCGGCCATGGACGGTTTCACACCGTCCATGGCCGTTTTATTTGAAAAGGGCCATGGGCAGACAAGCTCATGGCCCTTTTCGTTACTGAAAAAAAAGGAGGACATCATGGAAAAGAAAATATTCCTCAGTGAAAAGGACATGCCGCGGGCCTGGTACAATATTCAGGCGGACCTCGCGACGCCCCTGCCGCCGCCGCTCAACCCGGAGACGGGAGAGCCCGTAACGCCGGATATGCTCGAGGCCATCTTCCCCATGAACCTCATCGAGCAGGAGGTGAGCACGGAGAGGTTCATAGACATTCCCGACGAGGTCATGGAAAGACTCCTCATGTGGAGACCGACGCCCCTTGTCCGGGCTACCGGATTGGAGAAATTTCTCGATACGCCTGCCCATATCTATTTCAAGAACGAGGGGGTCAGCCCGCCGGGAAGCCACAAGCCCAACACCGCTGTTGCACAGGCGTACTACAACAAGGAGGCCGGCATCAAAAGGCTCACCACTGAGACGGGAGCCGGGCAGTGGGGGAGCGCCCTGGCCTTCGCCTGCAACCAGTTCGGCATGGAACTGAAGATCTACATGGTGCGGGTGAGCTTCAACCAGAAACCATACAGGCGCATCATGATGGAGGCCTGGGGAGGGAAATGCGTTCCCAGCCCGAGCCCCGATACGAAGGCGGGACGCACCTTCCTCGAAGGGAAACCGGACCATCCGGGGAGCCTGGGAATGGCGATCAGCGAGGCCATCGAGGACGCGGTGACCTCCGAGAACACGAAATACTCCCTGGGCAGCGTTCTTAACCATGTCCTTCTCCATCAATCGGTGATCGGTCTCGAGGCACAGCGGCAGCTCGAGCTCGCGGGAGAGTACCCCGATGTCGTCATCGGGTGCGCGGGCGGCGGCAGCAACTTTGCCGGTATCGCCTTTCCTTTCATTCGCGACAAGATCCACGGGAAAGAGATACGGATCGTGGCGACGGAGCCCACCTCCTGTCCGACGCTCACACGGGGCCGGTATGTTTACGATTTCGGAGACACCGCGGGGATGACGCCGCTTCTGCCCATGTACTCCATCGGGCACGGTTTCGTTCCCGCCCCGATACACGCGGGAGGCCTGCGCTATCACGGCATGGCCCCCCTTGTCAGCAAGGTCTTTGCCGACGGCCTCATCGAGGCGCGGGCATATAATCAGATTGAGACGTTCTCGGCGGGCGTCATCTTTGCCCGGACGGAGGGGTTCATCCCGGCGCCCGAGACGAACCACGCCATTGCATGTGCCATCGATGAGGCGAAAAGGGCGAAGGAAGAAGGCAGGGAAAAGGTCATCCTCATGAACTTCAGTGGCCACGGTATCATAGACCTGCCTTCCTATGACGCCTTCATGTCGGGCAAACTCCAGGATTACGCGATGCCCGACAGCGAGATAACAGAGCTCCTCCGCAGCCTGGAGAAGTATCCAAAGTTGAAATGATGCCGGTTATGGGTAATGGGTAATAGGTAATGGGTGCATTCATTGCCTTTCCCATAACCCATGACCCATAACCTATTACCGAGGTTTCTATGGAGATCTATTGTGGTCAGCTGGGGATGATCATCGGGTTTGATTATTGCCTTCAGGTACAGAACGGCCTGCCCTGCGCCAACACCTTCGGGTGCTGGAAAGAAAGGGTTGACGTGGTCGCTCTTCTTAGGGCAAAGTTTACTGACGAAGAATTGCGACTGGCTTTCAATACATTGCCGAAATCGAGGCTCGACAGGATACTGGAGTCCGCTCGTTCAGCTTGCAAGGAGGAATAGATGCTGCTTTCCGACAGGGTTATGCAGATGCGGCCATCGGGGGTGCGAAAGATCTTCGACCTGGCGCAAAAGGTGAAGAACCCCATCAACCTCTCCATAGGGGAACCTGATTTCGATATCCCCGACGTGGTGAAGGATGAAGGGATAAAGTGGATACAGAAGGGTTTCAACAAATACACGCCCTCGGGAGGGATCCCGGAGCTGAGGGAGAAGGTTCTCAGCCACCTCAGGGGAAAGGGGATAATCTGTGAGGACGCCATTATCACGGCGGGGGTGACGGGAGGTCTTCTTCTCGCCCTCATGACGACGCTCAACCCCGGTGACGAGGTCATCATCCCCGATCCCTACTTTGTTCTCTACGAATACCAGGTCCTTCTGCTGGGAGGCCGGCCCGTTTTTTTCGATACCTATCCCGACTTCACGATCAGGGAGGAGAAGCTGCGCCGGGCGATAACGGACAGGACGAGGGCCATTCTCATCAACAGCCCCAATAACCCGACGGGCATGCTCAATTCCCGGGAGGAACTGGAGATGGTGGCAAGGGTAGCGCGGGAGAAGGACCTTCTCGTTTTCTCCGACGACATCTACGACCGATTTGTCTTTGATGAGGGCGCGGGGGAAAAGCCCTACCTGGGGCAGATGTACGAAAAGACGCTCACCTTCGGCGGTTTCTCGAAGACCTGGGGGATGACAGGCTGGCGCCTGGGATACGTGGCGGGGCCGAGCGAGATCATACAGTGCATGATAACGATGCAGCAGTATGCTTTCTCGAGCGTTACCTCTTTCGCGCAGAAGGCGGCCCTCGTCGCCCTTGACGAAGGCATGGACGAAATGATCGCCGGGTACCGGAAGAAACGGGACCTCATTTACAACGGGCTCAAGGACAAGTACAATGTGGTTAAACCGAAGGGGGCCTTCTTCATTTTTCCCGAGGTTCCCGGCGGCAACGCGATGGCATTCGTGGAGAGGGCGCTTCAGAACAACCTCTTCATCATACCGGGCAGTGTTTTTTCGGCAAGGGACACCCACGTGCGTATCTCCTTCGCATCCACTGAGGAGAACCTCCTCAAGGGGATCGACGTGCTGAGAAAAATGGTGTAAAGGAGTTTCCGGAACGATGCATGAAAATGTGATCAGGCTGTTGATGGAGAACGCCGTGCAGCATCTCTACGTGACGAACAGGGGCACGGCCGCGGCGGCGCGCAGGGTGTCGGCCACGCTGCATTGCGAGGTTTCGACGAACGAGAAGATAGCCTTCGAGCTTGCCCTGGCAGGCGCCTATGTGCGCAAGAGAACGGCCTGCATCCTTTCCACGGAAGGCCTCTACGAGGCCCTCGACCCCGTCATGAGCTCTGCTTACACGGGGGTGGCGGGGTCCTTCGTCATCGTGGCCGTTCAGGAGAACGACGAGGAGGTGACGCCGCTGGGTCCGTTCTCGAAACTGCCTCTCATCGTCACGGAAAAGGAAGAGGAGCTGGAAAGGGCCGTGAGCTATGCCTTCAAGCTCTCCGAAGAATACAGGATACCCGTTATCGTGCAGGCCGTCCCGGCCGGGCACGATGAAGGCCCGAAGATGGCAATTGGCGGGCCTCGGGGGGCAGGGGACACGGCCGTGCTCGTGAAGGAGCCGGGCAGGTGGGCGGCAACTCCGAAATTCCGCTTCCGGCTGCACGGGGAGCTCAACGAGAAGATAGGCAAGATCGGCGAGGCCTTCGAGACCTACGAGGACAACATCGTCATTTCAAGGGGTTCCACGGGTCTTGTCACGGACCGCCTGTCCCGTCTCGAGTTTTACGACGAGGCCGCGAGCGTGCTCAAGCTGGCAACCGTTTTTCCCCTGCCGAAGAAGCTCGTGCAGGGATTCGTTGACGGAATGGATGAGGTCTTTGTCGTCGAGACATATCCGGCCATCGAGCTTCAGATACCTGATAGGTCAAAGGTGAAGCGAGGGTTCGTCGATGCCGGCCCGGGTACGCCGCAATACGATGAGGTCATAGCGGGCTTCTCCGTCATCAGGGACCGGCTGGGGCCTGCCTCTGCGATAAACATGGCGCATGGCATCAAGAGTCTCCATCCTGACAGGAACATCCTTGCCCTGACTCTCGAGGACCATTTCTTTCATTCGGGGATGCCCGCGTACGTCAACACCCTCTATAACGATTCCTCTTTCGTCCTTCTCGTCATTGTGAACGAAAGGGAGGAGGACCTGAAGAGGGTTCTTGAGAGCTATGGCGTAAGCGGGGTCCACTCCATCTCGAGCATCGACGAGATCGCCCGCTTCCGGGACACGAAAGAGCCCGTGGTGGCTCTCTACAGGGGTATGATATGAGACATGAGATCATATGCGCCGGTATCGGGGGCAGGGGGGTGCTCCTCGCCTCCACGATACTCATCGAGGCCGCCATCAGGAGTGGGCTCAAAGCGGTGGCATCCGATGAATACGGCATGAGCCAGCGGGGAGGGTCCGTCGTGTCCCTCGTGAAGGTGGGTGACTTCGCGAGCCCCTTCATCGGCAGGGAGAACGGTGACATCCTTCTTGCCTTCGAGGAGAGCGAGTTCTACAAGGCGCTCCTTTTCCTGAAGAAAGGCGGTCTTGCGCTTGTCAATGCCCGCGCGGCCGAGCTGCCTTTGTCGATCACGGCACTGCTTAAGAAACGGGAGATAACCTGCCGCCTCGTCGATGCCGATGGCATCGCCCGTCAGACGGGCATGTTCCAGTCCGCGAACATGGCACTTCTCGGTTCTTTCGCCGCTTTCGGTATCACCCCCTTTACGAAAGAGGTCCTGAAAGAGACCATCCGGTCCCGCGTGCCCGAGAGATTTCTTGCGAAGAACCTCGAGGTCTTCGGGAAGGGATTCGACGCAGCGACGAAGGAGGGTGCCACAGGGGACCGCCGGACGGATATCGTTTGAGACCTTATGGGAGGATCGTCAGTGCATAGCAGGGAGGAAGTGATAATAGGCAATCAGGCCATTGCGAGAGGACTTGTCGAGGCAGGGCTTGAGATAGCGGCGGCATACCCGGGGACGCCGAGTTCCGAGATACTGCCCGGGGTTGTCCACTTCAGGAACATGGAAGGCGTGAAGATCCACACCGAGTGGTCGACGAACGAGCTCTGCGCCTTCGAGGTCGCCTTCGGGGCCGCGGCATACGGCGGGGCCAGGGCGGCATGCTTCATGAAGCAGGTGGGCCTCAACGTGGCATTCCCGGCGCTCTTGAGGTCCCGGGAGAGGTCCATCGAGGGGGGGCTCGTCATCGTCTCCTGCGACGACCCCGGACCCCAGTCGTCCCAGACGGAGCAGGACACGCGGCTCATCGCCACCCTCTTCGGGATCCCTGTCTTCGATCCGTCATCACCGGCGGAGGCGGCGGACGTCGCCTACCACGCGCTCACCTTTTCCTTCGAGAACAAGGTACCCGTCATCATCCGTTCCACCCACAGGGTGAGCCATGCCCGTGAGTCCGTTCCCCTGTGCGACCCCGGGACGAGGAAGGTCGCCTTCAGGGAAGGACATATCACGGGCAACGGCCGGAATCTGGGCATCGTCGCGTCGGGCATGAGCTGCTCCCTGGTTTACGATGTCATCGAAGAGCTTGGCGTTTCGGAGGAGGTCTCCCTTTACAAGGTCCTCAAGGTCTATCCCGTCGACGAGTCCCTCGGAAGGTTTGTCGATTCCATGGAACGCGTCCTCGTGGTGGAGGAGACGGATCAGGTGATAGAGGCCCTCATCGGTGACGCGAAAAAGGTGATGGGCCGCAGGGACGGCACGGTGCCGTCGGCGGGAGAGATCACCTACGATATCGTGAGGGATATCCTGTCCCGTGTGCTTGCCGGGGCCGGCAAGGGTGCTTTCGTGCCCGACGGGGACATCGAAGATGCGCTTTCCCATGTGGCCGTTATCCCCAGGCCGCCAAAGCTCTGTCCCGGGTGTCCGCACAGGGCTTCTTTCTTCGCGATGCAGTATCTCTGGCCCGACGCCATTTATCCCGGAGATATCGGGTGCTACACGCTGGGTATATCGCAGGGTGCCGTCGATACCTGTCTCGACATGGGTGCCGGCGTGACCCTCGCCGAAGGTTTCTACGACGCCTTCAGCCAGGATGGCAAGCTCGTCCCCATCCTTGCCTCCATAGGAGATTCGACCTTCCTGCACGCCTGCATGGCACCTCTTTACGATGCCGTGAAGAACCGGAAGAGGTTCATCCTTGTCATTATGGACAACTCCACGACGGCCATGACGGGCATGCAGCCTACGCCGCAGACGGGGATCACCGTGGACGGGGTGCGCACACGCAGCGTTGCCATCGAGGACATCGTCAAGGGCCTCGGGGTGAACTACGTGCGCATCGTCGACCCCTACGATGTTCCCGCCATGGTCCGGACCCTTGGCGAGGCCTTCGGGCGCACCACGGAAGAAGCCCTTCCGGCGGTCATCATCGCCCGGCGCGAGTGCCTGCTCCTCATGAAGGGAGCGGCAAAGGACACCGCTTATCCGGCGGATGTCGAGCGCGACTGCATAGGCTGCAAGAGCTGCCTTACGACCCTCGACTGCCCGGCCATGTCCTTCGATGAGACCTCGAAGAAGATACGGATTGACGACAGCCTGTGCACGAACTGCGGGATCTGCTACTACGCCTGTCCCGTGCAGCCGCAGGGTAAGGCCCTGAAGGCGGAAAAGAAAGCGGGCAGACCGGGCGCGGCTCCGCCGGGTACCCCCTGAAGAGGTCATGGAAGCGGACCTCACTCTTTCGATCGTCATCATCACGAAGGATACCAGGGAACTCCTGGAGGGACTTCTCGATTCCATCAAAAAGGATGCCCCGCTGGCGTCGCTCGGCAGGGAGATCATCGTCATCGATAACGCATCCACGGATGGCACGGAGGAGTTCGTGCGGGACGCCTGTCCCCACGCCCGGTACATCCGCAACGACCGCAACGCGGGATTCGCTGTTGCGG
Source organism: Syntrophorhabdus sp. PtaB.Bin184 (assembly GCA_002067555.1). Taxonomy (GTDB): domain Bacteria; phylum Desulfobacterota; class Syntrophorhabdia; order Syntrophorhabdales; family Syntrophorhabdaceae; genus Delta-02. Next base: position 8,324 of record MVQQ01000196.1, on the reverse strand, counting down.
TCAATCAGGGGGCGAAAACGTCCGCCGGCAGGTACGTGCTTCTTCTCAATTCCGACACCCGTCTCATCGAGGGCGAGGTCGCGAAGATGGTGGCCGCCGCGGAGAGCATCCCTGACCTGGGTCTCATGGGGCCGCAGCTTGTCTACGAGGACTTAAGCCTGCAAAGATCTGTGGCTGCCGTCCCTGGCCTTGCGGGAGAGATGCTCCCCGGCTCGGGCCGTATCCCGCGGGGAACGTCGGCCGGTAATGCGGAGCCCGCGCGGGACGTGGAGTCCCTCATCGGTGCCGCCATCATGATCCGGAAGAATGCCTTCGACGACCTTCATGGTTTCGACGAACGCTTCTTCTTCTTTCTCGAGGAGACGGACTTCTGCCTTCGGGCGAGGCGGAAGGGTTATCGCGTGGTCTTCTTCCCCGGTGCGAAGGTCATCCATCTCCAGGGAAGGACTGTTCGAAAGAACTGGGTCAAGGGCCGCATGGAATATAATATCTCCCTGAGGAAGTTCATGAAAAAGCACCACGGACGCCTGTACCTCACGGCCTTCGATGCCGTCAGACTGGCAAAGTCCCTGGTCTTTGTCATCGCTGTACCCCTTTCCCTTTTCGGCTCCCGGATGCGGTTGCGCTATTCCTATTACCTCAGGCTTGTGGTATGGTACATGCACGGCTGCCCGGATGATGCCGGTCTTCGCGGATAGCGGATACCGGTTGCCGGACGAAAGGAAGGAACGCATGTCAATCGTACTCACGATCTCCGAAGACGAGCATATTACCATCGATACTTTTCAACCCGGTGACGCCGCGGGTGTGGGAGACCTTTTCCGCAAGGTCTATGGCGAGGAGTACCCGGTAAGGCTTGTCTACGATCCCGAGGGGCTCGTGAGGGCCTTTGAAAAGCATGAGAATATTCCCGCCGTTGCCCGTTCTTCGAAGGGGATCGTCGTGGGGTATGTGAGCATCTTCAGGTCTGCCCCGGTCGGAACGGTCTATGAAGCGGGACAGGGCCTTGTTCTCGTCGACTACCGCAAGCACGGTATCCTCCGTGAGATGATCCGCTATTACTCAGAGGTTTTGGCGCCGGCGTACGGTGCCGATGCCGTCTTCGGCGAGGCCGTCTGTAACCATATCTATTCCCAGAAGGCATGGGCGGCACACGGGGCCATCGAGACCGCCATCGAAGTGGACCTCATGCCCGCCGAGGTCCACGCCAGGGAAGGTGCCACGGGCCGTGTGTCCACCCTGCACATGACGCGGATGTACCGGCCGATGGAGCACACCGCTTACGCGCCCCGGCAATACGAGGAAACCATGCGGTTCATCTATGACGGGTTGACGAGCGGAGCCCGCGTCGAGAAGGCGACGGACGGGTTTGCGGGAGTGGGGCCGACGTCCATCGAAAGCAACCATTTCACATTTGCCCACGTCACGCGTATGACCGTACGCCAGGCCGGGCAGGATTTTCCCGCCGTTTTCGAGGAATATGAGCGCGATGCCCTTCAGAAGAACATGGTCGTCATCCAGGTGTGGCTCAAACTCTCCTGGCCCTTCATTGCGGGCCTGACCGACTGGCTCCGCGGGAAGGGGTACTTCTTCGGCGGCATTCTCCCCCGGTGGTTCGGCGAGGACGGGCTCCTCATGCAGAAGGTCGTCGTCCGTCCGAACTGGGAGGGGATAATGCTCTACTCCGACAGGGCCAGGCATATCCTCACGGCCGTCCGCGAGGACTGGCAAAGGGCAACGGTGTAAATCCCTTGAGGTGGTTTTCTGAAGTGTGGTATAACAGATGTCACCGGAGAGATGTCCGAGCGGCTGAAGGAGCACGATTGGAAATCGTGTGTACGTGCTAAAACGCGTACCGAGGGTTCAAATCCCTCTCTCTCCGCCATTTTGATAGAGAATGGCCAGGCCCTGCGCAACGTGGAGGTTATGAACCCCGTCAGGTCCGGAAGGAAGCAGCGGTAGTAGCTCGACCGTGTGCCGCAGGCAGCCTGGCTTTTTTGATACACACCACGAACCCCCGAAGAGGCGTTCACATTTGAGCTACACTGTCATAGCAAGACGTTGGAGACCCCAGAGATTCGATGATGTGGTCGGTCAGCCGCACATCATCACCACCCTCAAGAATTCCATAAAGGCAGGCAGGATAGCGCACGCCTTTCTCTTCACCGGGCCCCGGGGCGTGGGCAAGACCTCGCTCGCCAGGATCCTCGCCAAGGCGGTCAACTGCGTGAACGGTCCCACGGCCGAGCCCTGTAATGTCTGCGAGAACTGCGTGGGGATAGCGAGCGGCAACTTCGTGGATGTCATAGAGATCGACGCCGCCTCGACGCGGGGAATCGACGACATCAAGGAATTGCGGGAAACCGTGCGTTACCTTCCCATGAAGGCAGCCTACAAGGTTTACATCCTTGACGAGGCCCACATGCTGACGGATCAGGCGCGGAACGCCTTCCTCAAGACCCTGGAGGAGCCTCCGGGACACAACATCTTTATCCTCGCCACCACGGAATCCCAGAAGATCCCCTATACCATCATGTCCCGCTGCCAGCGTTTCGATTTCAGGCGCATCACGGAAAAGGAGATCGTGGAGCAGCTCAAGGCCGTCTGCAGGAAGGACGGGATAACCTTCGACGAGGGGGCCTTCCATCACGTGGCCGTCGAGGCGGACGGTTCCATGCGCGACGCCGAATCCATCCTTGAACAGGTGATAGCGTACAGCGGCCAGCACATCTCTGAAAGTGATGTCATCAACATCATCGGTGTCGTGGAGAAGGAGGTCATCCATCGCATCGTGAGGTCCCTTGTGACGAAGGACCTGAAAGACGGGCTTTCTGCGATAGAGGCAACCCTGGGCGAGGGGTACGACGTGAACCAGGTATACCGCGGGCTCGTTTCCTACATGAGGAACATGATGATCGTGAAGGCCGTGGGGGGATTGCCCGATTTTATCACCATGGGAGAAGATGAATACCGGGACCTCGGCGCTCTTATCGCGGACATGGAGTATTACGAGATCCAGAACATGCTCTATTACATGCTCCGCAGCGAAGACCTCATGCGGGGCCTTTTCCCGCGAATAGCCCTGGAGACGCTCTACATCAACCTTTACAACCTGTCACAGCTCAGGGATGTGGAAAGGGTGATAGGGGAGTTGAGACAGGGGACAGAATACAAGGGGCAAGAGGCAGGGAACAGGGAGCAGGGAGCAGGGAGCAGGGAACGTGATGCAGGAGGATTGAGAAGGCGGGAGGCAGCAGGCAGGGAGCGGGGATCGGAGGGGGACGTTTCTCATATGCCGTCGGCGTCCGGTGAGGAGAATGCTTCAGCAGAGGGAGGCCGCCCGGCCGGGGATGGCGTCCGCGGTTTCGTGGAGTACCTCAAGAAGAAGAAGCCTTTTCTGGGAAGCATGTTCGACTCCTGCGAATGCTCCGTCGAGGGGGATGATCTCGTCATTCTCGTCGACAGGAAGTACGGCAATTTCATAAAAAGCGAATTTGAAGAGGTCTGCAGGCTCACGAACGAATTCTTCGGCAGGATGATGAACGTCGAGTTCAGGGATGCCGGCGACAGGAAGAAGAACATCCTCGAGGAATACGTGAAAGAGGCGGATTCTCTCTTCAACCTTTAGGAGGAGACAGCATGTCCAAGGGTTTCAACCAGATATTGCAGCAGGCGAAAAAGATGCAGGACCGTCTCATGAAGCTTCAGGAAGAGATGGCGGACAAGACGGTGGAGGCGCAGTCGGGCGGGGGCATGGTGAGCTGTGTCGTCAACGGCAGGCAGGAGGTTGTTTCTCTCAAGATATCGCCTGAAGTCCTCGAGGAAAAGGACAGCGAGCTCCTGGAAGACCTTATTGTCGCCGCCGTCAACGAGGGGCTCGACCGTTCCCGCGAGATGGTCCAGGAAGAGATGTCGAAGGTGACGGGCGGCATGCAGATGCCCTTCGGGATGTAGGACGTGTTTTACCCGGAACCGATCGAACGGCTTATCGAAAATCTGACGCGCCTTCCCGGCATCGGCCGGAAGACGGCGACGCGACTTGCCTTTTTTCTCCTCAACGCCAAAGAGGGATACATCACGGAGCTGTCGAGAAGCCTCGTCGATATCAAGGAGAAGATACGCCTTTGCAGCGTCTGCTTCAACATCACCGACACCGACCCCTGTGTGATATGCAGGGATGAGAGACGGGACAGGACCTCGGTGTGCGTCGTGGAGGAATCTTCCCACATGATGGTCATCGAATCGTCCAATCCCGGGCATTTCCGCTACCACATACTCCATGGCGTCATCAATCCCATCGAGGGCGTAGGCCCCGACGACATCAGGATAAACGAGCTTCGCGACCGGGTCGTCCGGGAAGGCATAAGCGAGGTCATCATCGCCACGAACCTCAACATCGAAGGCAACACCACCGCCCACTACATAGGAGAGATACTCAAACCCTACGACGTAAGGATAACAAGGATAGCCTCAGGCATCCCCGTCGGCGGAGACATCGTCTACATCGACCCCCTGACCATCAAGAGTTCACTGGAAAACAGAAAGAAGCTATAAAGACAGGTGATAGGTAATGGGTCATAGGTGATAGGAAGGGATCCTTTCTTCCCATGACCCATAACCCATAACCCCTTATCTGTCTCTTCTTCTCTTGCAATCCCACCTCGATTCGTTGTTAACTATTTCGCTGCAGATATTGACAGGAGGAACTACCGATGAAGAGCGCGAACACAGAACACAAAGATCTTCTTCAATGGGTCGACGACATGGCGCGCATGTGCAAACCTGACAGCGTTTACTGGTGTGACGGTTCAAAGAAGGAGTACGACAGCATCATGGCCCATGCCGTGGAGGTAGGGTCAGCCATACCGCTTAAGAAGCGGCCCAACAGTTTTCTTTTCCGTTCCCAGCCGTCCGACGTGGCGCGCGTTGAAGACCGCACCTACATCAGCTACCACGAGGAATCCCAGGCCGGTCCCACGAACAACTGGATCGAGACCAACGAGCTGAAGGGCATCATGCGCGGCCTCTATGACGGCTGCATGAAGGGCCGTACCATGTACATCATCCCCTTCTCCATGGGTCCCATCGGCTCGCCCATAGCGAAGATCGGCATCGAGATCACGGACAGCCCCTATGTTGTTTGCAACATGCATATCATGACGCGGGTGGGGACGAAGGTGCTTGAACAGCTGGGTGCCGACGGCGAGTTCATCCCCTGTATGCATTCCGTCGGAGCGCCCCTCGAAAAGGGACAGAAGGATGCTCCCTGGCCCTGCGCTCCCATGGACAAAAAGTACATCAGTCATTTCCCCGATGAGAACCTCATATGGTCCTACGGGTCCGGTTACGGCGGCAACGCGCTTTTGGGCAAGAAGTGCCTTGCCCTTCGCATCGCCTCGGCCATGGCGAGGCGTGAGGGCTGGATGGCGGAACACATGCTTATCCTGCGGCTTATCAGTCCCGAGGGCAAGCAGTATCACATCGCAGCCGCGTTCCCATCGGCTTGCGGGAAGACCAATCTTGCCATGATAGGGCCCACCATACCGGGATGGAAGGCTGAGTGCATTGGCGACGACATTGCATGGATGAAGATCAGGCCCGACGGAAGACTCCACGCCATCAATCCCGAAGCAGGCTTCTTCGGGGTGGCTCCGGGCACGTCCTATTCTTCGAATTCGGCTGCCATGGACAGCATCAAGGAAAACTGCATCTTTACGAACTGCGGGCTCACCGACGACGGTGATGTCTGGTGGGAAGGGATGACCGACGATCCTCCGTCCCACACGATCGATTGGCAGGGAAGGGATTGGACACCCGCTTCGAAAGACTCGACGGCGCATCCGAACGCTCGTTTCACCGCCCCTGCCCGGCAGTGCCCGATCATCAGCCCAGATTGGGAGAAACTGGAAGGGGTTCCCATCGACATCTTCATTTTCGGAGGCCGTCGTGCCTCGACGGTGCCTCTTGTTTACGAGGCCTTCGGTTGGGACCATGGCGTACTGATGGGGGCAACGGCGTCTTCAGAGACAACGGCCGCGAACATCGGGTCCATCGGGAACGTTCGCCGCGATCCTTTCGCCATGAAGCCTTTCTGCGGATACAACATGGGAGATTACTTTCAGCACTGGCTCGATATGGGCAAGCGCCTGGGAGACAAGGCGCCCCGTATTTTCTACACGAACTGGTTCAGGAAGACTGCCGACGGCAGGTGGCTCTGGCCGGGTTTCGGGGAGAACAGCCGCGTCCTGAAATGGATGTGTGAGCGCGTCGACGGCAAGGCCGGAGCACGGGAGACAGCCATAGGTTACATGCCGTCCGCCGAAGACCTCGACCTCACGGGACTCAATGTGCCCGCCGAGGACATGAAAGAGCTGCTGCGCGTCGATGCCGATGCCTGGAAAGAGGAGGTCGGGGACATGGAGAAGCATTTCGCCCAGTTCGGTGACCGCCTGCCGCGGGTCCTGGCGGAGGAATTGAAAGGGCTCGCGAAGAGGTTGGAAAGCTAGAGACCGCGGAGACCACGGGGTCCCTCCGGGAGGTTGATGATGGCATCCGTCCGCACCGGCGTCTGCCTGGGGTTCCTGTCCTTGATGTTGCTTACGGCGACCGCAACGGGCGCATGCCTCGTGGTTTCGGCAGGAGAGGGGGGAAGATGTCTTGTTTCCCTTCACGTCGAGGACGGGTGTATCATTCATCTCGATTTCATCAATTCGATCTACCTCGCTCCCGTACGGGAGACCTTCCTTCATGAGGTCGGCAGGGGGCTTTCCATCATACGGGTGGAGAGTCCTTCTGCCGGCGTTTTTGAGTACTACAGAATCGAGACGGACGGGCCTTCGGCGGAGCTGTATCGCAACGTGGGTTCCATTCGCCTGAAAAGCCATGATTACAGGAATCACACCGTGACCGTGGGCGAAAGGGTCCTTCGCCTCAAAGATTTCGCTGCGGGAGGCGACCCGCTGACCATCTCCGTGCGTGACGGTGGCTGCACGCCGGATGAGGGGCGATAGTGGTTTCCAGGCGGAAGGTCCACGCGGGGTTCGGCCGGAGCATCGTTGCCGCCGCGGTTTTCATGTTTCTCGCATCCTGCACCCCCGCAGTATTCGATTATGAAGTCTTTGACACATCCGGTACCGCGGATGCCCTCGGCCGGCGCGAAGAGGACGTCGATGCCCTGGTGAAGGAGGGCCTCGTGAGGTTCGTCCTGAACCCTGTGGCGGCAGACGACGGGTATCTCTTCGGTGAGAGGGGAGTGCTGGGAGAGCCCGTAGAGGCGCAATCGGGCGAAAGACTGGAGATACGATGGGAGGGTTTCTTCCCGAGATACCGTCTGTACTATGTCCCGTCACCCAGGCACCCGGGTGTTGTCATCGGTGAGTGTTACTTTCCCGACGGCTGCAATAACGGGTTCTTCTTCGCCCCCGACGCGGACGGTGATGCTGTCCCCGACAGGCTTCGCTACGTTCAGTGGGTGAGCAGCGATTACGGGCGTGACGACGGCGTTCCCGGGTACCTCGACCGGTATCGCTACGTATACGACGTGGCGAAGGACCGACTCTACGTCTGGCACGATCTTCTCTTCTACCGGTGCCCTCCGCCTCTGAGCACCCCTCCCTACACGTGCAGAACGAAGTGTGACCCTCCCTGTAAGATGAGTGCCGTCGGCAACAGGACCTACCCCGTGGTGTTCAAGACGCGGCTCGTCGAGGAGAGGTCTCTTCTCGGACCACAGGATTAATATGTAACCACCTGGATGTCTTTCGTTTTTTGCGGGCCTTGTCTTTTGAGCTGCCGCTGGTGTAATATGCATGTGCATAGCCTGTGACGGATTTCCTTTTCTCGAGGGACGTTCAATGAAAAGAATACTGTACCGGTTTGCCCTGTTTCTGGCCGTTATCGTGTCCGTGGGCCTTGCATGCGCCGGGAATGCAATGTCGACGATGGAGAAGGAGAAAGCCTCGACGGAAACCTGCATAAAGGAGGTTCGTATCACCCGTGGACAGAACCCCTTCCGGGAATGGGACGCGAGTCCCGCGGGGTCGAAGCAGGCGGGAGCGCCCGTCAGGGCCGCCGCTTTTGCAGGGGATGACTTTGACACGCCCCCGGGTCTCTCCCGGTATACCGTTGAAGGCGGCAAGCTCATGGGGGTCGAGAAGAAGACCCGGGAGCCCGTCGTGTCCTCAAGATGCTTTTCTCCGCTGATGAGGGTCGACGCGACAAGGATCGACGCGGGACAGAGCAGGGAGGTAGGGAAGCTCCTGTGCGTTCCCGGCAAGGACATTTCTTACCGTGATATCGTGCTCTTTCTCCTCGAATCACAGGTC
>MVQQ01000195.1 GCA_002067555.1 Syntrophorhabdus sp. PtaB.Bin184 | reverse complement strand
GCGCTCCGGCATAAAACAACCCCCGTCATCATGGGGATCCTCAACGTCACCCCCGACTCCTTTTCCGACGGGGGGAGATACCGGAGCGTGGAGGAGGCCCTTGACCACGCCCGGCTGATGATTGATGAAGGTGCCGGGATCATCGACGTGGGCGGGGAATCGACGCGGCCCTTTTCAGAACCTGTAGCCGAAAAAGAAGAGCTCCATCGGGTAATACCTGTTATAGAGAGGCTTCACGACATGCCCGGCGCGTTCATATCCGTGGACACGTACAAGGCGAACGTGGCCCGGGAAGCCCTCAAGGCGGGGGCCGACATGATAAACGACATCAGCGGTCTCACCTACGACGACGCCATGGCCGGGGTCATCGCCGAGCATGACGCCCACGCGGTCATCATGCATATCAAGGGCACACCACGAAACATGCAGGAAAACCCCCGATACGACGATGTTATCGGCGAGATCACGGGATTCCTCCGCGAACGCGTCGAATACGCGGTGCGAAGCGGTGTTGACAGGGAAAAGATCATTGTCGATCCGGGCATCGGTTTCGGGAAACGGGTGGAGGACAATCTGCGCATCCTCAAGATGCTCGCAGTCTTCAAGGGATTGGGCAGACCCGTCCTCATCGGGACCTCGATGAAGTCCTTCATAGGAAAACTCACGGACATGCCCCTTGAAGAACGGGTGGAGGGAACCCTGGCGAGCCTTGCCGTCGCGATCATGAACGGGGCGGATGTGCTGAGGGTCCATGACGTGAGGCGCGCAAGCAAGGTTCTCAAGATCGTGAAGGCGGTAATGGAAGCATGATACCCAACGTCAGATGGCAGGACATCCTCGATATCATCGTCGTCGCCTTCATCATCTACCGCATCTTCGTCGTCATAAAAGGAACGCGGGCAATACAGCTTCTTCTCGGCCTCGTCATAGTCATGTTCGCCTTCGCCATCGCAAAGAGACTGGAGCTCTTCACCTTGAGCTGGATATTCAACAGCTTCATAGGCTCCATAGTGTTTGTCGTCATCGTCATATTCCAGGATGACCTGAGGAGGCTTCTTCTCGCCCTCGGGAGGAGCCCCTTCTTCCGGAAGATCAGCTACGTCAAGGAAACGCTCTTTCTCGACGAACTCATGAACGCCTGCCTCGTCATGAAAAAGCGCACCATGGGCGCCCTCATCGTCATCGAAAGGGAGGTCGGGCTCGAGGAGTTCATGGAAGCGGGGGTACGCTTCGATGCCGAAGTGAACGCCGAGCTCGTTGTCAGCATCTTTCAGTTCGCGTCGCCACTCCACGACGGGGCCCTGATAATCCGGGAAGGAAGGATCGTCTCGGCAGGGTGTGTGCTGCCCCTGACGACGGCGGACGAGATCGACAAGACGCTGGGCACCCGCCACCGGGCGGCGATCGGCATCACCGAGGTCACCGATGCCGTCTCCATCGTCGTCTCCGAGGAGAGAGGCGTTGTCTCCTACGCACAGCAGGGACAGATCCACGGGAATATCAGCACCGACGAGCTCAGGCGTGTCCTCAAGGAGGTCTTGAGCTGAAAAAGGGACCGAAACGGCCATGATGAAGAACCTCTTCGAAAGATACCTTATCAAGGACTGGAAGCTGAAGCTCCTTGCCCTGGTCCTCGCCGTCATGCTCTGGTACACGGTGTTCCAGATAGGGGAACCAAAGAAGGACATAACCGTTCCCCTGTCCGTGTCCCATCTCCCGAGGAACATGGTCATAATGAAGATGGACCCCGAAAGGGTCTTCGTTACGGTGAGCGGACGCGTCTCCATGCTCAAGGACATCAAGGATCGTGACGTGACGGCCGTCATCAGCCTGAACGGCTCGAAAGAAGGCGAAACCGTCTTCGAGGTATCGAAGGCCAACGTGGCCGTCCCCAAGGGCATAGATATCGTGGATGTCAAGCCGGGAACCGTCAGGGTGATCGTCGACAGGATCATCGAGAAAAAGCTGAAGGTCATTCCTGTCCTCGACAAGAAATGGACCGGCCGCTACGATATCATCCTCGCAAGCCCGCAGCAGGTCTTCGCTGAAGGTCCGCGCAAGGTCCTCGAAGGCACAACGACAGTGGAAACGCTGCCTGCGAACGGCGACCTCAGACACATCGATGAGACCGTGAACACGGGCTTCAACACGGAGAACCTCCCGCATGTCAAAATACGGCCGGACTCGGCGCGAATCGTCCTGAGGAGACATCCGGGAAGAGAGACCCACTGGGATTGAACACGCCGCGGAGCGCCTCGCGGTCGGTAGTTGCCGGACAATCGCGCTTCAAGACCCCGGATGAGAAGATCGGGGCCGTTCAAATACAGTTCCTGGAGGAATGAAGATGCCTGAACTCATGGTAAACATAGATCACGTGGCCACGCTGCGGGAAGCACGGGGCATCCACTATCCCGATCCTGTTTTCGCGGCGGGTATCGCCGAGATGGCAGGGGCCACGGGCATCATCATACACCTGCGCGAGGACCGCAGGCACATAAAGGACCGCGACCTTCGGATCCTTCGCGACGTGGTGCGCACGAGACTCAATCTCGAAATGGCGGCAACGCCGGAGATGACGAAGATAGCCGCCTCCACGAAACCCGATATGATCACCCTCGTTCCCGAAAAGCGTCAGGAACTCACAACCGAGGGTGGCCTTGACGTGATCAAGCACGCGGCGAAGATCGAGAAGGTGATAGCCGCGGTGAAGAAGCGGGGCATAGCCGTCTCCCTCTTCATCGACCCCGCGGAGGAACAGATCAAGGCATCGGCCGCGATCGGCGCCGACATGATGGAGATACACACGGGGGCCTACGCCGATGCGCGCACCGCGAGAATGAAGAAGAGAGAGCTCGACAAGGTAATCCGCTCGGCGGTCCTCGGAAAAGAGCTGGGACTCGGCGTCAACGCCGGCCACGGATTGCACTACCACAACGTGCGGGAGATCGCCATGATCCCCCAGATAGACGAACTGTCGATCGGCCACAGCATAATAGCCCGCGCCGTCTTCGTCGGCCTCGACAGGGCGGTGAGGGACATGATAGAACTGATAAAAACAGGAGACGCGAAATAAGGCGCGGACACCTTGTCCGTCCCATAGGTCTTAGATGTCCTATAGGTCCTATATCTCCTATTGGTCCTATAAAAACCTGTCACGAAACCCACGGCCCATAGGACAAATAGGAAAATAGGACCTATGGGACCAATAAGACATATAGGACGGCATAGGACATATAGGACGCACTGAGAGAAGAGACTTTCGATCATGGTTGGAATTGATATCGTTGATATAGCGCGGATTGGCGGCGCACTCGAACGGCACGGAGAGAGATTCCTTGAGAAGGTCTTTGCTCCTTCGGAGATCGCCCGTGCGCGGGAAAGGAAGCGGCCGCAGGAATACCTTGCCGGGAGGTTCGCCGCGAAAGAGGCCTTTATGAAGGCCTGCGGCGAGCGGCTCACCTGGCGGGACATCGAGGTACTCAGTGAGGGAGGCAGGCCTTTTATCGTCTACCGGGGCAAGCGCCATGACGGGGTCAGCATCTCCCACGAGAGGTCTTACGCGGTATCCGTCGTGATCTTGAGTGACTGAGAAAAGGGGGCACAACAAATGAAGGTCCTTTCACCGAAGAGGATGGCACGCTATGACGAATATGCCATCAAGACCTGGGGCATCCCCTCGGTGGTGCTCATGGAGAACGCCGGAAGGAACACGTACCGGCTCATGAAGGAACGCTATCTCGCCGGCGGCGAGGCCATCGCCGTCATCTGCGGCCGCGGCAACAACGGCGGCGATGGGTTCGTCGTCGCGCGCTATGCCCTGATCGACGGCTTTGAGGTGCGCGTATACCTCATCGGCAGGAAGTCGGACCTCAAAGGTGACGCGGCGCTCAACATGGGTCTCTTTGAATCCCTCTCGGGAAAGGTCATCGAATGCGCGGAGAAACCGAGGCCTGTCAAGACAGGCATCAGAGAAGCGGACATCATTGTCGACGCCATCTTCGGCACGGGCCTCTCGAAACCCGTGGGCGGAATGGAAAAAACCGTCATCGACGAGATCAATGCCTCGGAAAAACCCGTCATCGCCGTCGACATCCCCTCGGGCATCGACGGGGCCACGGGCAGGGCCTTGGGAAGCGCCATCCACGCGGTTCACACCTTCACCTACGCCTACCCGAAACTCGGCCAGGTCTTGAGCCCCGGTGCCGACCACTGCGGCGCCCTCACCGTCATTGATATATCGATACCTTCCTTCATCGAGAACGAAGTCGGCTTCGACGGGGAGATAACCGACGGTGATATGATACGGGGCTTTCTCAAGAGGCGCCTCCCCTGGTCGCACAAGGGGAGCTTCGGCCATGCCGTCGTCATCGCCGGGTCGCCGGGGAAAACGGGGGCGGCGCACATGGCGTCGCTTGCCGCCCTCAAGATCGGTGCCGGGCTTGTCACGCTCGTCATCCCCGAAACATTGAACGCCATACTGGAAACAAAGACAACGGAGGTCATGACATACCCCGTCGCGGACGACGGCAGGGGCTTCTTCATTCCCGGCTCCTTTGACGAGATAGCTGCCTTCATGGAAGACAAGGACGTGGTCATCATGGGCCCCGGCCTTTCTCAGAACGAAGGTGTCATGGAACTGGTCCGAAGGATATACCGGGAAATCGACAAACCCTTCGTCATAGACGCCGACGGCATCAACGCCTTCCGGGGACACACACCGCTTTTGAACAGGAGGGGAAGGGAAACCGTCCTCACGCCGCACCCGGGCGAGCTCGCCCGCCTCATCGAGAAGAACCCGAAGGAGGTGAACGACGACAGGACGGGCGCCGCCCTCACCTCGGCCCGCGCGTGGGGCGTGAATGTCCTCCTCAAAGGTGCCGCGAGCGTTCTCGCCACACCCGAAGGCCGGATGTTCCTCAACCCCACGGGGAACCCTTCCCTCGCGAAAGGAGGAAGCGGCGATATCCTGACGGGCTTTATCGGCGGACTTGCCTCCCAGGGCTACAGCCTGACGGAAAGCACTCTCTTCGGGGCGTATCTCCACGGGTATATGGCCGACACCTGGGTGGAGAACCATTCCGACATGGACCTTCTCGCCCTTGATCTCGTTACGGGACTGGGCGACGCGATCGAGGATATCCGCAATGGCACGGACAGAATATATATCGAAAGATCCCTCTGAAACAATAGACATAGGGGAAAAGATCGGCCGCCTGGCCGTTCCCGGGGAGGTCTACGCGATCTACGGCGACCTCGGAGCGGGAAAGACCCAGCTCGTCAAGGGCATCGCGCGGGGCCTTGGCGTCCCCGACTGGGAATACGTGGTGAGTCCCTCCTTTACGCTCATGAACGTGTACGAGGGCGTGATGACTCTCTGTCATGTGGATCTTTATCGCCTTGAGGAGGCGGACCTTGGCGACCTCAACATCGAAGAGTTCCTTGCCGGTGGCATCGTCGCCGTCGAGTGGGCGGAAAGGTCCCGCTGGTGGACGGGAGTGACGGAGGTACGAATAGAAATTAGTGGAGAAATGGAACGAAAAATTGTTATTATCAAGCAGGAAAATCCGGGCGGGATGCGTCTTGAGCCTGGCGGCAACGACCCGTAGTTCCTGACGTTATCACGTTCATTCCACACCTGGAGGATACGATGCTCGTTGTTCAGAAATATGGCGGCACGTCTGTCAGAGATGTGCAGAGGATACAGAATGTGGCCAGGCGCGCCGTCGAGTACAAGAGTCGTGGCATGGACGTCATCGTAGTCGTCTCCGCCATGTCCGGCGAAACCGACAGACTTCTCAACATGGCGCACGAGATAGCGAAATTCCCCGATGAAAGGGAAGTGGATGTGCTCATCTCCACGGGGGAGCAGGTCACATCCGCCCTTCTCGCGATCACCCTCAGGGAGATGGGGCACAAGGCCGTGTCGCTCCTTGCTGACCAGATAAGGATCATCAGCGACTCGAGCTACGGCACCGCCCGCATCGCCAGCATTGAGGACGCCAGGATCCGGGGCGCGCTCAAGGAAGGCAACATCATCGTCGTGCCCGGTTTCCAGGGCGTCGATGACGGGGGAAACATCACCACCCTGGGAAGGGGTGGCTCGGACACCACCGCCGTCGCCCTTGCGGCGGCCCTCAAGGCCGACCTGTGCGAGATCTACACGGACGTGGACGGCGTCTACACCACAGACCCGAACATTTGTGAAAAGGCAAGACGCCTTGACAAGATATCCTACGAAGAGATGCTCGAAATGGCATCTCTGGGGGCAAAGGTCCTTCAAATCCGGTCCGTCGAACTCGCACAGAAGTACAACGTCCCCATCCTCGTCAAGTCATCGCTCGTTGAGGGAAAAGGAACACTTGTTTGCAAGGAGGACATGATCATGATGGAAAAGGTCGTCATTTCCGGTATCACTTACAATAAGAACGAGGCAAAGATAACGATCAACCAGGTACCCGACAAGCCGGGTATTGCATCAAAAATATTCAGCGCCCTGAGCGCGGCCAACATCGTCGTCGACATGATCGTGCAGAACGTCAGCCACGAGAATTACAACGACATCACCTTCACCGTGGTGAAGGCCGACGGAAAGAAGGCCTTCAAGATCACCGACGAGATAGGGTCCGAGATAGGGGCAAAGGTCGCCATGGACGAGGACATGGCCAAGGTCTCCATCGTCGGGCTGGGCATGCGCTCCCATTCGGGTGTGGCGTCCAGGATGTTCACGCTCCTCGCCAACGAAGGGATCAACATAGAGCTCATATCCACATCGGAGATCAAGATATCCTGCGTCATCGAAAGCAAGTACGGTGAACTGGCGGTACGGGCACTCCACAAGGGATTCGACCTTGACGCCGCCGACATCACGGAGGAGAGTTGAGGGTCGACTTTTACGATACCACCCTCAGGGACGGGGCGCAGTCGGAAGACATCGCCTTCAGCCTCACCGACAAACTGAGGATAACGGAAAAGCTCGACGAGTTCGGTATCCATTACATCGAAGGAGGTTGGCCGGGCTCGAACCCGAAAGACCTGCAGTACTTCAAAGAGGTGAAGAAACTCTCCCTCAGAAATGCCCGCGTCGTGGCCTTTTCAAGTACGGTGAAAGCGAACGCCCGCCCCGACACGGACCCCGTGATGAAAGCCCTCCTCGACGCGGGGACCGATGCGGTGGCCATCGTGGGCAAGGCCTGGGACCTCCACGTGAGAGACGCCCTCAGGGTCAGCCTCGACACCAACCTTTCCATGATAGCGGCGACTATCGGCCACCTCAAGAAACTGGGCAAGACCGTCTTCTTCGACGCGGAGCATTTCTATGACGGGTACAAGCGCAACACCGAATATGCCCTTGCGGTGGTGCGCGCTGCCCGGGATGCCGGGGCCGACATCATCGTCCTGTGCGACACCAACGGCGGCGCCATGCCTTTCGAGGTCTTCGATATCACGCGGGCCACGGGAAAGGACATAAAGACAAGGCTCGGCATCCACACCCACAACGATACCGAGCTCGGTGTTGCCAATTCCCTGATGGCGGTGAAGGCCGGATGCACCCTCGTGCAGGGCACCATCAACGGTTACGGGGAAAGGTGCGGGAACGCGAATCTCTGTTCCATCATCCCCAATATCATCCTGAAGATGGGACACACCGGCATCGAAAGGGAAAGGATCACCCGCTTGAGGGAACTGAGCCTTTTCGTCGACGAGATGGCCAATTTCATACCCGACAAGCACAGGCCCTACGTGGGAGAGAGCGCCTTCGCCCACAAGGGCGGCATACACGTCAGCGCCATCAGGAAAAACCCCGAGACCTACGAACACATAAAGCCGGACCTCGTCGGCAATTCTCAGCGCGTCCTCATCTCAGACCTCTCCGGAGAGAGCAGTATCCGCTACAAGGCGAAGGAATTCAACATCGACATCGACAAGGACCCGAAGGTCGTCAGGGATGTTGTCAAGAGGATAAAGGACCTGGAAATGGGCGGATACCAGTTCGAGGGAGCCGAAGGCTCGCTGGAGCTCCTCATCAAGAAAAAGCTGGGCATCCACAGGTCCTACTTCGAGCTTATCGGTTTCCGGATCATCGTCGAAAAGAAGGAAACCTCTCAACCCGTGACGGAGGCCACTATCCTCGTCAGGGTCGGTGACCGCGTGGAGCACACCGCGGCGCTCGGCAAGGGGCCCGTCAACGCCCTCGATAACGCACTCAGAAAGGCCCTTCACACCTTCTATCCCCAGCTGGAAAAAATGGACCTCGTCGATTACAAGGTGAGGGTCCTTTCCACGCGGGAGGGCACCGGCGCACCCACCAGGGTCCTCATCGAAAGCTCGGACGGCAAACACACCTGGGGAACGGTGGGTGTGTCGGAGAACATCATCGAGGCAAGCTGGCGGGCACTCGTCGATTCCATCGACTACAAGCTTCTCATTGAAGAGGAAAAGAAGCCGTGAGAAAACTCGTCAACGTCATCGACGCCACGAAGGAGCTCAACATCCTGAGGTCAAAGAGGAGCTACGAAAGGCCCTTCGAGGTGGTCGGCACCTACCGGCTCATCGATGATGGGCAAAGACCCGAGGCGACGGTCATTATCAAGACCCGGGAAAGGGAGACGCACGAGGCATCCACGGGCGTCGGTCCCGTCGACGCCCTCGCCAACGTCCTCAAGAAATCCCTTTTGTCGATCTTCCCTGTGATCCAGGAAGTCAAGCTCGTCGACTTCTCTTCCCGCATCCACGATTCCCGGTCGGGGACGTCGGCAAACGTCGAAGTGAACATAATCTTTTCTGACGGCGAGACCATCTGGAGCGTCGTCGCCATATCGGAAAACATCAACATGGCCTCCTTCGTGGCCCTCATTGACGGATTTGAATACGCCATCCTCGCAAAAAAGGTGAAACGCCCACGAAGGAACTGAGAGCGGGGGGGTCCACGGACACCGGGGGGGCAACAAACCGTGAGGACATACCTGTGAACCAGGAAGAGAAACACGAGGCACCCGACGAACAGGGGTCCGAGAAATCCCTGAGGGCCATTCTTTCGGCATCTCCCATAGGGATCTGCCGCGTCTGCGGCAGCGTCTTCGAATGGGTCAACGACGCCATGTGCCGCATGACTGGTTATCCCATGGAGACGCTTCAGGGAAAGGGCATGGAGTTCCTTTTCGAAAGGGAAGATGAATGCCTGCGGGCATCTGACGCCCTGCACGGTGCGGGCTACGTCGAGACAACACTGCGAACAAGGGACGGCGGCTTGATCGATGTCCTCGCCCAGGCAGCCTCCATCGACGACGCGTCACAGATCATCACCGTGACGGACATAACATACCGGGCCCGGTCCGAACGGGAACAGGCCAAGATCGGCAAGCTCGAATCGCTGGGCGTGCTGGCGGGCGGCATCGCCCATGACTTCAACAACATCCTCACCATGATCCTCGGCAACATAACCCTGGGAAAGATGTACATGGACATGGACATGGACATGGAAAAGGCAAAGGACAAGCTCACTCTTGCCGAGCAGTCCATCGCGCGGGCGAAGGATCTCACCCAGCAGCTGCTCACCTTTTCCCGGGGGGGAGCACCCATTACGAAGGTCACCTCCATAGCCGATCACCTCGGGGAAACGACCCGGTTCGCCCTGACCGGCACGGGCGTGACATGCAGGTTTGATATCGCCGACGACCTTCCTCCCGTCGCTATCGATGAAGGTCAGATAAATCAGGCCATCGGGCACCTCGTCATCAACGCTCACCAGGCGATGCCCCAGGGAGGAGCAATGCTCATCACCGCCCGGAATGTGACCCTCGATAATGCCGGCATCAACCTCCCGGTGGGCAGATACGTCCATATCAGCATCACCGATAACGGGATCGGCATCCCCGAGGAACATCTCGACCGTGTCTTCGATCCCTACTTCACCACCAAGCAGAAGGGCAGCGGTCTGGGGCTTGCCATCTGCTATTCCATCATAAAGAACCATGGCGGGAGCATAACCGTCGAGTCGACACTGGGTGTGGGAAGCACCTTTCACATATATTTGCCTGTACACGATGCACCATCTTTGGAGGAAAGGAGAAGCGGAGAGGACATGACCAAAGTGATCGGGGGAAACGTCCTCGTCATGGATGACGAGGAAGCTATACTGGAGATAGTCGGGGATATCCTGGCCTATCACGGCTTCACCGTGGATTTTGCCCGGGACGGCGAGGAAGCGCTGTGCCTTTACCAGGAAAGACAGTACGACGCGGTGATACTGGACCTGACCGTGCCCGGCGGAATGGGGGGACAGGAGGCGATGAAAGAGCTCCTCAGGATAGACCCCGCGGTACGTGCCATCGTTTCCAGCGGCTACTCCAACGATCCCATCATGTCCGACTACAGCCAGTACGGGTTCAAGAACGTCATCGCGAAACCCTATGACCTTGAGGAGTTGGGCGAGGTCCTCAGATCAGTTATAGGAGGAAACTAGAAAGACGGCTTGAATGGCTTGAGCCGCTTCATCGTTGGAAAGAACACCTTTCGAGGCAAATATGCGGGACCGTCGAACTCGCCGTTCTAATATGCAGCCGGGTGCCGGGCCTGTTCTTTCATCCGCCGGGACAGGGCAACGAGGAAGTCGCGGATATCTCTTTTTCCTGCATCAACCTCGGCAGGGTGGATACCAAGGCTCAGGGCGCGTGATGTAAGGCATCTGTTGGCCTCGTCGCTTATCACCGGGTCCACTCCGAAACGAAGAAGCTGGATCTTCCCCGGCAGCGTCCTTTCCTCACCGTCCTTCGCGGTCATCAGGGCACGTTCTATCAGTTTGTCGACATCGAACTGCACGACGCTGCGCAGCATCACGCGGTCCCCCCCGTCGTAACGCGCCAGCAGCCTGTCGAACTGTTGCAGGACCCATCCGTCTATGCTCCCCATGTAGCCCGCCGCCATGCCGGCGACCATCATGACGAAATGCCGCTGGTCCCAATCGACGCACTGCTTGATGAGGTCACGGACCGTTTGTCTTTCCTCCCCGGTGATCGCAATGTTGCCGGCAAATCCGTCGCGCTCGTCGGAGGTGATCTCCGCGAGGAGCAGAAGGAGCATGGCCCCTCCCCGTATCATCTCGCCGGGCCGCATGGCCTTTTGCGCCTGTCGCAGGAGCTCGGGGAAATGGGAACGGATCCTTCCCGTCAGTTCGTCTTCCGCGTCGCCCCAGCGGTAGGCCTGGTGCAGGCAAAAGCCGATGAGGCCGCTCGCCCGTGTTCCCATCACGCGGACCATCCGGTCCACATCATCCGTCGTCTTGACCCTCAACTCCTGGACCACGTGGTCCGGCAGGCCCGACAGGATCCCGATGATGGAACGACGGGTCTCGGGCGTGAACCCGGCCCAGTTCAGAAGATACCCCGTGACGGCCTCGGCCTCCAGGCATTCCACGGGATCCGAGACGATCTCGTAGATCTTCACCCGGTCGAAGACAAAGATGTCGT
This sequence comes from Syntrophorhabdus sp. PtaB.Bin184, assembly GCA_002067555.1. Classification (GTDB taxonomy): domain Bacteria; phylum Desulfobacterota; class Syntrophorhabdia; order Syntrophorhabdales; family Syntrophorhabdaceae; genus Delta-02. Next base: position 2,319 of record MVQQ01000195.1, on the reverse strand, counting down.
GCATGACCTTCGATATGTAGGCACTCACCATCTCGAAACGCGGGTCCTTTTCCCGGCCCATTGTCCAGATGTAGACAAGGAGGCTCTTGTTCACCTTCGTGAGGACCTTGAGCAGCATCTTGTAGTCGTTCTTGAAAACCTTCGGCGCGTTGATAAGGTCATACAGGAACGTCCTCAGGAGGAGCCATTCGCTGACATCCACAACACACCTGTTGTCGAGACGACCCGTGCGGAGGAACTCCGCCAGCCGCAGGTGGTCAAAGCCGTCGCTGCGCAGGATCTCGATCAACTTGCCGTGATTGATGTTGTTCCGCATCAGGGTGGTGTTGAGCTCCCGGATCGAGTTCGACAGCCGTTCAAAGCGGGCCGCTTCCCCTGTGTGCCCCTCGTCGGGAGCCTCCGGCTTCTCCGGAAATCTCTCCCGGGCGGAACGGTACTGGAGCATGATGAAGTCATCCACGCGCCCCCTGTCCTCTCCGCCGACCATGCACTCCGACAGGCTGCGGCATTCCTGTTCCGTTGTCGACGAGGAGAACCCGAACAGTTCCCGCACGCCAGGCTGCTCCGATGACTCGTCGAAGCTAAGGTAGCGATTCCAGGTCTTCGTGAGGGCGAGGTGCATGCATTTCTCTTCGCTGCCCCCTGCCGGAGAGCGGAGCATGACGAGCATGATCGCGTATCCCAGGCTCAGGTAGACGACGGGCTTCCAGTCGGACTGATAGATCAACGGATGGATGTTGATGGCGATGTCCCTGCCTTCAAAGGTCACCATACCCTGTCCCGACCTGGCGCCGAAAGTGATCCTGTACCGCTGCGTCCAGAGATAGTCCCCGTAACGGAAGGCATAGTTCTTCACCACCTTGTGAATGAAGCCCGCCAGTTCGTCGAGGTATTCCGGGCCCACAAAGGGGGCATCCGCCGCTTCGGAGATATCGATCTCAAGACGATAGGCATCGTTCGCCGCGAAAACCCTGCTCAACCAGACCCGTGTCGGGCGGATATGATAGATCGTGGGCTTGTTGAAGATATCGAGTGACGCCAGGAGCAGTTCCGGCTCCTCCCGGTATGCGTCGATAACACGATCCCTCGATCCATCCCCTGCCGTCCCCCCGTGCTTCATGGTAAGGGCCATGTAAAGAAAGACCCCCATGGCGAAGGCGTCCAGTATCTCGGGATGGACGACGGGAAGGGACTTGATGTGGTCAAAATAGGGAACAAAAAGGTTCCAGTGCGCCTCGACGGCGATGACCGGACCCTTCCGGGTTATCCTGGCCAGCGGCGCGCGGCGGCCGGTGATGGTAACGGTGACGGTCGAGCCCGCGCATTCGGGCAGTACGGGTGCAAGAAGCACATTCAAACGGGGGCCGTCGACGCTCTTCACCCTCTCGGCCACGGCCGCGCTTCTCCCGGAAAGAAGCCCCTCCACCGGCGTCGATGGAACAAAGGCATCACCGTCCGCGTTCTTCAGAAATGCCAGGTCCGGCAGATCGACACCGTCCGCCACCGCCGGATAAACGGTCACTCTGCCCTTCTTCACGGGTTATCCCCCCTGCCCTCAACAACGATCACGCTCTCTACCGCTTCCGGACGCATCCCCCAGTATATCACGGACCGCCCCCCAATTCCTCACCCAAATCACCCCAACCAACCTCAATCCCCCATCCGTTTCTTTTTCTTGTTTCTCACCTGCGACCTGAGACCTGAGACCTGCGACAGTTTTTTTACTTGTTTCTCAGAGCCTCCACGATGTTCATGTGTGCCGCCCTCAAAGCCGGCAGCACGCCTCCCGCGAGGCCCATGACTATCGCGAAGAAAAATGCCCTCACCGTGATCCCGGGTGTGAGGGAAAACCTGAAGGCAAGCTCCGAAAAGGTCTGGAAATTGACCGTGGATACCTCCACGAGCTGCATGAAGGAGGCGAAAATCACCCCCGCCGCTCCGCCGATGAGGCCGAGGAGGAGGGCTTCCGCCAAAAAAGACAGGAGTATGCTCCTGCGTCGGAAACCAAGCGCCCTCAGGGTACCGATCTCGCCTATCCTGTTCGCCACGGCGGCGTACATGGTGATCATGGCACCGATGATCGCCCCGAGGGAGAAGATGAGCGTCAGCGATATCCCGAGGATGCGCAGGAACCTGGCCATCATCTCCGACTGTTCCAGGTAGTAGCGGGTCTCCCGTTTCACCTCCTGCGTCAGACGAGGGTCCGTCTCGATTCTCTTCTTGAAGCCCTCGAACCGCAAGGGATCGTTCATCCTCAGGATCATCGACGAGAACACGGGGCGCCTGAAGGCGGGCATGAGCTGCTCCACGTCGCCCCAG